>NZ_JBYITD010000023.1:0-183988 GCF_057708945.1 Nonomuraea sp. bgisy101 | reverse complement strand
CTGCATCCGGCGCCCACGTCGACCATGGGGCGGAAGCACTCGACCACAGCGGCACGCACGGCGAAGACACCTACCGCGTCCTACCTGCTGTCTTCGTCCCGGCCATCCTCGAAGACGAAGAGCGGTTTTGCGCCATGTGCGGGTGCTTCGGCGAACGAGATGGCTTCAATGAAGCGCTCGAGCGGGAACGGCTCGCCTTGGGGGATGCTCAGCACTTCATCGGCGACGAGGCTGCGAACCTCGAACAGCGCGCGCAGCGTATCCGCAGGTGAGGTAGTGCCGAACCAGCGGTTCAGCCAGAAGCCACGGACTGCTTTGGTCTCGTAGATGACCGAGCGTGCCAGCAGCGGGATCGTCAGTGCTGCCGAATCAGTCTGCCGATGGGTGGAGAGCGCGCCGTAGACCACGACCTCTCCTCCCGGAGTCAATGCCTGGGATACCTGGGCGCCCACGTGGCCCGCGACACAGTCGATGGCCTTGCGCACGCCGGCCGATCCTGCAATCTCGGTCACCCGCTGCAACAGGTCCTCGTCCTCAGTGCAAATGACCTCGTCACCACCAAGCGCCTTGATCTCCTCGACGGCATCGCGCCGCCGTACGACATTGATCGTGCGAATACCCAGATGTCTGGCCAGCTGAATGACGAGCCGGCCGACGGTGGAGCCCGCGGCCGTCTGCAACAACCATTCACCCGGCTGTACGTCGAGTTCGCGAGACACGAGGAGCAGCGCGGTCAACGGGTTGACGGCGAGTTGACAGGCGCTGGAGTCACTCAGATGGTCGGGGACCGGCAGGAGCCTTCGTGTGTCGGCACCAAGGTATTCCTGCCATGTGCCGGCCATATGCGGCCCGGGCACCGCCGGGACGGCAACGGCCACCACGCGCTCGCCGATCTTCAGTCCCTCGGTATCCGGGCCCAGGGCCTCAATACGGCCCACACATTCCATGTGACCCCCGACAGTGGGAAACTCGGGGAGAAACCGTAGCGGCCGCGCAGCACGTGCAGATCACTGGCGTGAATCGGAGTCGCCTTCACGCGGATCAACGCCTGACCGGCCTCTGGCATGGGAATAGGCCGGGATTCAATCCGCAGGACATCGGCCGGCTCGCCAACCTTTCCGGCTACGAGCGCGCGCATGGATTGTGGCATGGGAATGAGGTCTCTTCTTTAGTCGCGCTCGGTCGTTCCAGCAGGGAATCACCTCCTGCGAGCGGCCCCAACGAGTCCGATGAAATAACCGTAACACGTTTACCTGTGTTTCTTCTTGACTTTGCGACGATTGTCGTACGTTTGTGCGAAGTAACTGCTTGCAGCTTGTCGCGCCAAGCTGCAAGCGCGCGCGTCGGGAGGCCGCGAAGCAGGTCTGACATGCGAGCCGACAAACGATCGTTGCCGTGCCGGCGCAGTTGTGAGGGCTTCCTTCGATGGAGTGATCAGCTCAGTTCCGCCGACTTACGTACTCGAGGCAACACAGTCCACAGCGAGGTGATCCACTCATCGGGGCAACCGGTCGCGAGCAGATCGCCAACCGGCGACGTCGGGGCGGTCCCGGAGGCCGCCCGCCCGCCTTCGACGCCCTCGCCTGCAAGCAGCGCAACCTCCTCGAACGCTGCACCGGCAAGCTCAAGCAATGGCGCGGCATCGCCACCTGCTTCGACAAGCTCACCAGCCGTTCCCTCGCGGGTGTCGCCATCGCCGCTTCGATGCTGTGGCTCCGTCACGCCGACATGTCAGGCACTCCCTGGCTCACCCGAAGAAACGCGAGCTCAGCTTTTGTGCATGAGTTCTGGAGCGGTACAAGTCAGTGCGCTGCTTGCCGTCCGCCGCCAGCAGGCCATGCTCCTGCAACGCCGCCAACACCAGGTCGAGTGGCCATTCCTCCAGCTCATGCGCGATCATCCGGGAGCGGAACTCACTCAGCACGCTGGCGTCGAGCCCGGGTCGTCCAGGCTCAAACCGAGCGCGTACTTCCAGGTCAGATCGGTGGCGACCGCCTCGGCGAGGTTGTCCACCTGCTGCACCACCGTGATCAACGCCGGCCGCCCCGGCGACCAGCCCGGCTTGCCCTCCTTGCCGAAGACGCCTGCGAACGCCTCGTCGGCGAACACTTCGCCCAACTCATCACGCATCCGCACCGGTAACGGTACGTGACGCTTACGTCGGTAGGTGGCCCGGATCGCCGCCGCGACCTCGGGTGCCGGCTCTGGTCACGGTGCGGGTCGCATCGACATCGCCGCCTCCATTCGCCCCGGCAGTCATGACGAAGACGATGACGACGGCTGCCACAGCCTTCATGATCAGCGTAGGCGCCATCAGATCATGAACTGGAGCCATCAATCCGAGTTGACCAGCAGGGTCGTACGGGCTTCACGCTTGTCGATCGCCGGCGAAGGCCATGGTTGGTTACGCAGCGCCATCAAGCTAATACGGACAATAGATAACCGGCAGGTCAGCGCAGCAGGGATCTCGCGGTGGGAGCCAGTCGCAACCGCTGCGGGGTTCTGGCCAGCGCCGCCGACAAGGTGGGCAGCACCTTCTCGCGCCACCGATCCGAGTGCTCGAGACGATCCAGATGCTCGATGAGGTGCCGTTCGTCGGCGAACCGGGCGAACCACACAAGGACGTTCTCTCCGGTCCGCACCGGCAGCGCTGGGAAGGTGTTCGCCGCGTGTTCGGACTGCAGGCAGGCCAGCGGCGTGGCTCCCGCCTCTGCCAGGGCAGGGCATATCTCCCGGTCGAAGAACTCCACGAACGTCTCGTCGAACGGGCCGGCGCCGTAGTAGATCGTCGCGAGCACGACCGAGGGGGGCGGGGTCGTCTCGCCGGCCGGCGGCCGGGCGGCGGCGGGGGACGGGAAACCGGTCCGCGCCGTGGCGGGCCTCAGCAGCAGTACGTCGTCCGAGTCGATCATCGTGGCGTTGGCCTGCTCGCGGTGTGCCTTCCAGATCGGCCCGCCGTAGAAGCGGCCGAGCGCCTCGGCGCGGTGCGGCATGTCGTCGAATCCCCGCAGCCAGACGAACCGGTCCGGGTCGTCCAGGTCACGGAACTGTCCCAGGAGCGTCATGCCGACCGCCTCCTGCGACTCGACGAACTCCCGGTCGAACAGACTGATCAGCACGTCGCGCTGACCAGGGTGCAGCGTGTACTGCCTCAGCTCGACGACCGGGCATCGTACGTAGGACACGAGGATCTCTTTCTGTTATTAGAACAACTTTTGTTACAGCAAAGGGCGCCGAAAGCCGCCGGGCCCAGGGGTTCTAGCTCACCAGCAGGGTCTGGCGTAGCACGTCGGCTATCGACGTGCGCCCCAACTCCGCACGCAGCGCCAGCTCGGCCCTCCCGTACACATCGCCCAGTGCGGGCCGGATCCCCTTGCCGACCGGGCATTCGAGGTTGGGCTCGGTGTGGTGCATGCCGAACAACGGCTCCCGCTCGACGGCGTCGTACACGTTGAGCAGCATGATCTCCTCCGGCGCGCGGGCCAGGCTCCATCCCGCCCCCGCGCCGTGACGCACGGTCACCAGGCCCGCCCGCCGCAGGTCACCGAGACTGCGCCGGATTATCACCGGATTCGTGTTGACGCTGGCGGCGACCTGGTCAGAGGTCAGCAGCTCCATCCCGCGCCGGTGCGCGAGAGCCAACCACGTCAGAATGTGCACGGCGATCGTGAGCCGGCTGTTCGCTGCCATCATCCCTCCTGCTGTAACAGCCTCTATTACAGTCGGGGGGATGTCAACCGGGCACCCATCCCGGGGCGTTTCTCCCGCCCGCCAGCCGATTCCTCTCAGGTCGCGGGGCCACCTGCGCGCGCCACGGCCAGGTCTCAAGAAAGGCCACGGAAGTCAGATCTTCGGCAGCAGACCAGTCCGCCGTCCGGCTTCGGCCGTCCGGCCTGACGTTGCAGCACCGCCACCTCATGACGCGATACCATGATCTCCGCGTCCTTCGACGCTGACTGCGGCTCTGAGGGGAGCATCGCCATCGCCTCCCGCAACGTGGCAGAGCTGCGCGACGGCAAGATATTCCTGACCCAGCCCGGGGTCACCGAGCATTGACGCGCTCCCCGGCCGCTCATTGCCCCTGGACCGTGATCCGGTAGGCCAGCCGGAGGCCGGCCGACGCGTGGGCCGCGCCGCTGACCAGGAGCCAGCGCGCCGGGCCGCCACGAGGATCGGGCGTGTAGGCGGCGGAGATCCGCTCCACGCCGATCGGGAAGTGCCCGGACGACTGCGTGCCGGGCACGAACCACATCACCTGGGCCTCTGCCCAGATCAGCGGCGCCGGCACACCCTCGGCCAGCGGCGGCACGTCGGGCGGATAGAAGCCGAACTCCGTGGCCGGTTCGTTCGATCGCCACACCTGGATGCGGGCGTTGTGACCCACCCGGACGACACCGGAGTGGACCGTCGTGGTCGGCGTCAGGGCGAGCGCGGGGTTCGCGGTCAGCTCGAGGATGTCGTAGGCCATCTCGAGAACGTAAGCCACTGCCACGGCTCGGCGATAGAGACTTCCGCTGCAGCAGATCGGCGGCGGCGCGCGTTCGCCTGGCATGAACGGTGAGACCCTCCCGCGCCTGTCCGTGCCGCACGCCCGACGCCGAGGCGGTGTTCGCCGGCCTGTACCGCGAGCACTGGCTCGCCCCGGTACGCCTGGCGCTGCTGCTCGTCGGTGACCGGGGGAGTGCCGAGGACGTCGTGCAGGACGTTTCGCCAGGTTGCACGGCAGGTCCACGGAAGCGCTCACCTTGCCCTACACCCGTACCTGCGTGCTCAACGCCGCGCGCTCCGTGCTCCGCCGGCGCGCCCGATCCGGTTCTGGCGCGTCCACGCACGAGGCGTCCGTGACGCGAAAGCGGGCTTTGGCCCACTCGTGAGCGGGATGGTCGGCGGTCACCGCTTCGCCGCTGATGACCAAGAGGAGCTGGACCAGGCCGGGCGCCCGGGAGTTGTATTCGACGATGTCCGCCAGCGCGCGCAGGGGCGATGCCGCCGGTGCCGTCGAAGGCGAAGCGGCGCATGTCCACGTCGTCGCGGTAGTCCAGGACGGCGAGCAGCAGTGGTGGTGGATTAGCCCGGCTTGGGAGATCTCGACCCGTTCATGCGGGCGATCGATGGGCCGCGGTTCTCCGCGAACTCGAGGAGGGGGGTGGCAAGGATCCCCTCCCGCCGCGTCTCACTTCGGCACCCTACCGAGTCGCATAATGACAACAAACCTACTGAGAATTCGGTCAACGAGCCGACGGCCCCCGCCCGTCTGCCGGGCGGGGGGCGTCTCTCAGGCCAGGTCAGCACCACCAGCGTGTGGAGCTGGTGTCGAGTACCTTCCACGTGCCCGCGCCGTAGTCCCATGACACGTAGGCGGCAGTGAGCCCCTCGGTGGTGTTGGAGACGCCGGTGTACCAGTTCGTCCCCTTCGTGGCCCACTGCCACTGCCCGGGCAGGTAGTTCTTGCCGGCGTCGTCCCCATCGGCGGGAACATGGTCATACAGAGCCACGAAGTCGTAGTAGCCGACCGAGTCGGGCTGCTTCCAGTTCAGGTAGTAGTTCCTCCAGAGCCGGGCGCAGGACATCCACGCCTCGGCGGCCTGCGTGACGGAAGCCTGTTCGTCGTGCTTCTCGGCCTCCTCCGGCGTGAGCGGGGGCGGGGTGGGCACCTGCGCAGGATGGCCGGGCGGCGGGGCCGGGGAACCGACCGCGGCGCCGGCCGGAGCGGCGAGCAGTGTCAGGGCGGCCGCGACGGCCGCGATGGATGCGATGGGAGCAAGTTTCTTCCGCATGCCGCAAAGGTGCTCCACCTAGATCATCAACTCATAATCACCCCATAAACCACCCGCTCAGAGCCCTTGAACCGGCCCGTTCGGGGGTCAACCGACGGTACCGCTGTAGGGCGCATCCTCAGTGGACGCCGCAGCGTTCGACGCCGCGGTTGGTCGTGGTCACACGCCGCCAGGCCCTCGGCAGACTTCAACGCTCAGCTGATCAACTGGCTGGAACGGGCCGACCAGCGGCGTCACCGCAGGATCGAGTGCCGCCCGGTCGACCGGTTCTCGGCCGATCTGGCCGCGATGGTCGCGACCCCGGCAACCCCGCCACAGATCGGTTGGAAGACCTTGGTCCGGCTACCGCGCGACCACTACGTCCGTCTGACGCCGACGACCACTCCGTCCATCCGGCCGTGATCGGCCGGATAGTCGAGGTCACCGCTGGTCTCGACCAGGTGACGGCGACCTGCGGCGGCAAGAACGTCGCCCGCCACGACCGGTGCTGGGCCGCCCACCAGACCCTCACCGACGACGCCCACGCCCAGGCCGATCGCGCCTTCCGGCGCCAGCGGCTGGTCGGTGTCCCCGCCGTGATGACCGAGGTCGAACAACGCAAACTCACTGACCACGACCGCATGTTCGGCCTGAGCGACGAGGAGGTGGCCGTCTGATGGCCGCCAAGACCAGCAGGAACGTCGCCTCCGAGATCGCCTACCTGACTCGCGCGCTGAAGGCCCCGTCCCTGGCGGCCTCGGTCGAGCGGGCCCGGCTGAGGAATGGACGCACGAGGAGTTTCTGGCTGCCTGTCTGCAGCGCGAGGTCGCAGCCCGCGAAGCCCACGGCGGTGAAGGCCGCGTCAAGCCGCAAGTCGCTCAAGAAGAACCCGTCCGCCTTGGCCGCATCCCGCTGCTGATCTCGACGAGGCGGGTTACATCCCGTTCGAGTCCGAGGCCGCGAACCTGTTCTTCCAGCTCGTTTCATTCAGACACGAACGAGCATCCTTGATCGCGACCTCGAACAAGCCCTTCGGCAAAGCGAACCTGTGCAAGGTGGTGCCGAAAGGTCGGGTTCAGTGACGCGGGCGCCACTTCGTCGAGGATCGCGCACGGGCGTAAGGCCACTGGGACCCTGCGCCCGCGCGGGGTCCGCTCCTGGTCGGTCAGGGTCGTACGTAGCGCCGGAACGTGGTTCCTGAGGCGAGGGAACGGTGCTCGACCAGGCGCAGCCGCAGTTCCTCTCTCACGGGCAGGTACGGCTTGCCGCCCCGACGATCACGGGGAACGCGTACACCCAGAACTCGTCGATCAGGTCCAGCAGGGAGGCGGCCACCTCGGGGCCGCCGAGTTGGAGGGTGCCGTCGATCTCCTGCTTGAGGCGCGTCACCACGGACACGGCGTCCTTGCGACGAACGATCGTGAGCCCTTCGGGGACGGTCTGGAGGGTGTCGGAGAAGACGTACCGCGGGGTCTCCTTGTAGAGCTGGGCGAACTCCCGCTCGATGGCCGGGGCGCCTTCCTTGCCGAGGTCCTGCGTCCAGGGCTCTTCCATCGCCTCCTACAGCCGCCGCCCGAACAGGAACGCCGCGGTCCGGCGAACATGGTCGTTCGCCGCCTGCTGAAAGTCCTCGGCCTGGTCCAGAAAGTCCATGCCACCGTCGGGATCCTCGATGTAGCCGTCGATCGAGGTGTTCATCCAGTAGATGACCTTGCCCATAAACTCCTCCTTGGTCGTAGAGGTCGTCCGGAGTGGAGACCCGATGGAGCGCCGGAACTCATCGCAGGCAGGGCGGCCAAACGGCGCTTTTCTGGATGGATTGGGGCCGTTGGGGTACCGGACGGCCAGGCCGCTCAGTACGGATTCCAGGCCGAGGTGAAGCGGACTTTGAGGACGTCGGTGTCGTGGCCGGTGAAGCCCGCGGAGCGAGGACGGTGATTGACACGGCACTGATCAACGTCACCGGTGCCGGGGTCAACACGCGGCCCGCAAGCGGAGATCGCATCATGATCCTATTTCGTTCTGGTCGAGTAGGCGGCCCTCATGGACATGGTCGGCGAGATAGGTCATGACGCCCTCGGGGTCCATCCCGAAGGGCGCCGCGACAAGTTTGAGGTCCATGGTGTTGACCAGGTCGACCAGGCGGGTGGAGCGGAGCATCCGCGGTGAGATCCGGGCCGGGTCCAGGACGTGGCTGACATAGGCGACAGAGGCGCGTCCCTACCGGCGAGTAGATTGCTCGGACCTGTACTCCTACGGCGACATGGCGGGGAGGTTCACCGCAGCGCGCACCCCATGGACGCTCACTGTTGGTGATCGTGTTCTCTGATCGCGGCTTCCACGAGGGCGCGGGCGGCCCAGGTCATGGCGTCCTGCTCGGCCTGGGGGTCGAGTCCGCGGACGTCACGCAGGGCTATCTGCGCCTCCCAGCCGACGACCATGGTCAACGCGGAGATGAGGCGCTGGTAGGACCGGTCGCTCAGGGTGTCGCGCAGTGGTTCGCAGGCTTTGTCCAGCCATTCGATCCGGCGTTGGTTGCGACGTGGGCCGGTCGGCTCCGGCGCGCCGTTCAGGGGCGGGTCGACGGTCAAGCGGATCATGCGGCGCCCCAGGGGTAGCGATTGTGGCGAGTACTTCAGCAGTGTCTGGATGAGGGCGTCGACTCGGCCTGCCGCGTCGTCGGCGAGCGCGGGATCGGACAGCGCCGCCTCGACCGGTGGCTCGTTGAGCGCGCCGGCCGTCGCGTCGATGAGCAGTTGGTCCAGGGCCGGGAAGTACATGTAGATCGTGCGGCGCGACACGTCGGCGGCGGCCGCGATCTCGTCGATGGATGGCGTCGCTCCGCCGGCGCTGAGGCGTACCGCCGCATCGACGATCGCCTTGCGGGTGCGGCGACGCTGCGCCTCCCGGCCGCCGCCGCGTGCTGGTTTGTCAGTCGTCATCGGGTGCTGCCCCTCCTTGGGTCTGTTGGTCAGGACTGCCTTGACTGCGCTTCCACCGCGAGTATATCGATGTGCATTGGTTGCACATGAGTGCAATGACTGCATATGGTGGCGGTCATGAGCCGCTGCGGCGACCCAGCTCGCGGCTCGGCTCAAGGGCTGAACGCAGGTGCGGGTGGTTCTTGAGCGGCACCGCAATCGAAGCCAAGAGCACGTGAACCAGGAGCTGACCATGAGAGTGCTGGTAGCAGGAGCGACCGGAGTGATGGGCCGGCAGTTGGTGCCGCGCCTGGTCGCCGCGGGGCACCAGGTCGTCGCCATGACGCGCAACGAATCGAACAAGACCAGACTGTCCGAGCTGGGCGCGGTGCCGATCGTCGCCGATGCGCTCGATCGCGGCCAGGTCGAGACGGCCGTGCGCGAGGCGAAGCCGGATGTGATCGTTCATCAGCTGACCGCCATCGGGCACGTAGACACCCGCCATTTCGATCGCAGTTTCGCCGCCACCGACCGGCTGCGGATCGAGGGCACCGACAATCTCCTCGCGGCAGGGCGCGCGGCAGGTGTGCAGCGGTTCGTGGCGGCGAGCAATGGTGCGTTCACCTATGCCCGAACGGGTGGGCCGGTGAAGAACGAAGAGGACCAACTGGACCCGTCGTCGGTCAGCCGGATGGCCCCGATGATCGCCGCGATCGGGCATCTGGAGAGAGCTGTGTTGGGCGCCGACTGGACCGAGGGGATCGTGCTTCGCTACGGCGCGTTCTACGGACCGGGCACCTCGATGGAGCCGGGCTCCGAGCAACTCGAGATGATCCGTAAGCGAAAGTTTCCGGTCGTCGGCGAGGGCAGCGGAGTGTGGTCGTTCATCCACATCGCCGACGCGGCTGAGGCGACGGCCGCGGCGGTCGAGAACGGCGCCCGCGGTGTCTACAACATCGTCGACGATGACCCCGCCCCGGTCGCCGAGTGGCTGCCGGAGCTGGCTCGGATGCTGGGCGCCAAGAAGCCGATGCGCGTGCCGCGGTTCGTCGGGCGGCTGGCCGCCGGGGAGGCCGGCGTCGTGCTGATGACCGAGCTTCGCGGCGCGTCGAACGCGAAGGCCAAGCGCGAGTTGGGCTGGCGCCCGGCGCACCCGTCCTGGCGGCAGGGCCTCCAGGTGTCGTGACTCCACGCCGATCGACCTTCTGGCCTATGTCCTGCGCGACCTGCCCGTCGAACTGCTGGTCCGCATCCGCTGCGACCGGGTGCTGCGCCTGCCCGCCCACCACGACGCTATGACCCTGGGGTCGGCAGGCCGTACAGGCATGGCGCCGAGTTCGCGGCGGCAAGAGGCCGCGCGGAGGTAGGAGGTCAGCGCACCGTGACGGCTGAGACCTCCCCCATGGGCTCAGATCATCCGCCGCAGGGCGGTCTCCACGGCGTCGATGAGCGCATCGCCTTCGGTTCCCGGGTGGCGGGCAAGGCCCAGTTCGACGTCCGGCAGAGCAGGCAACGCGGCCGCGTCGTGGCAGGCCATGGCCGGCTCGAGGTTGGCGGGTATGAGCGCCGCGACCCCGAGCCCGGCCCGAAGCGCAGCGAGCACTCCGGCGAGACTGTTGCTTTCGAACGCCACCCGCCAGCGGCGCCCGGTGCCTTCCAGCGTTTGCAGTACCGACGTCCGCCACGCGCACGTGTTCGAAAACAGCACCACCGGCAGCGGATCGGCGTCGGCGGCGACACCCTGCCCGACCGCCCAGACCAGGGGTAGACGCACCGTCCAGCGCGGCGGCCACGGAAGATCCGGGACCTCGTCGAGCACGAGCTGGACACGGCCCGTGTCGTAGGCCTCCCGCATTGTCGCCTTGGAAAGACTGAGCACCTCCAGCGTCGCGTCGGGATGCAGCCGCGCGAGGTCGGCGAGTGCCTGAGGAAGGCGGGAAACGGTGAGATCTTCGAGGAGTCCCACGCCGCAACGCCCGGTGAGCGCACGTCCCGTTTCGGCGAGTGCCTGGGCCGACAGCGCGAGAATGCGCTCGGCGTACGGCAGCAGCTCCTCGCCCGCGCGGGTCGGGGAGACACCGGACGGCGCCCGATGCAGCAGCGGACTGCCGACGGCCCTCTCGAGCTTGCGCAACTGCTGGCTGAGCGCAGGCTGGGTATGGCCGAGCGCCGCCGCCGCACGGCTGATGCTGCCCGCTCGCACGGCGGTGACGAACGACCGCAGCAGGGCGGTCTCGAGATCACGTGCCATAAGCGTTCATTATGCCTGGTCCAACGAAATGACGACTTCCTATGGCATGACGGACGATCTAGCGTCAAACCGGTGATCAGATTCGGACAGGTGCTCGCGGTGCCAGGGATGACGCCACTGCTGGGCATTTCGCTGCTCGCTCGTGTCGCGATCACGGCGGATGTTATGGCGCTGACGATGTACGTCGTGCTCGCGCTCGACATGAGCTACGCGGCGGCGGGAGCCGTGGCGGCGGTGCTCACCGCCGGTGTCGCGCTGGGCGGGCCGCTGCTGGGCCGGATGATCGACCGGCGGGGCCTGCGTACCGTGCTGCTGGCCACGGTTGTGCCGCAGATCGTGTTCTGGCTCACCGTGCCTGTGCTGCCGTACGTGATCTTGCTGGGCGCATCCTTCGCCGCCGGTCTGCTGATGGTGCCGGTCCAACCGGTTACCAGGCAGGCGATCGCCGCGATGACGACGGCAGAGCAGCGGCGGGCAGCGTTCGCGCTGGAGTCGGTGGTGGGCGAGCTGTCGTACATGGTCGGCCCGGCGGTGGTGATCCTGTGCGCGGCGAAGGTGTCCCCCGGTGTGGTGGCATGGGGCGTGGGCGCCGCGATCGTCGCCGGTGGGGCAGGGATCGCCCTGCTCAACCCGCCGCTGCGGGCCAAGGACGAGGCGGACGGCGACGCAGCAGGCCGGCCCCGGCGCCGGGAGTGGCTGGGAACGCGCATGGTCGCTGTTCTGACGATGGGGTTCGGCGTCGCGATGCTGCTCAGCGGCGTCGATCTGGCCATCATCGCCACGCTCGATGAAGCCGGTCAGGTCTCGTTGGCGGCCGTGGTCGTCGCCGTGTTCGGGGTGACGTCCGTCGTGGGCGGTCTGGTGTACGGAGCGCTGCCCCGGCCGATGCCCATCTGGCTGCTGCTCGGCCTGCTCGGGCTGGTGACGATTCCGGCCGGACTTGCCCATGACTGGCGTTGGCTGTGTGTGGCCGTCATCGGTGCCGGGCTGCTCACCGCACCGACCCTCTCCACGGTCTCCGACGCGGTGAGCCGGCTGACGCCGGCCGGCGTACGAGGTGAGGCGACCGGCCTGCAGTCCTCGGCGCTGAGCGCGGGGTTCGCGCTCGGCTCCCCGGTCGCGGGAGTGGCGATCGACGCGTCCGTGCCGGCGGGCGGCTTCGCGGCGGCCGGCCTGGCCGGCCTGCTCGCCGCACTGGCGGGATACCTGCTCTCGCGCCGGTCACCCGCCGCCAGGCCGTCTCCGTCGTCCTCATCGGAGACACTCGAGCCCTGCGACGCCGCCGCGCCGACCCCATGACGTCAGCCCGGTACGGCTACGGCCTCGGCTGGTTCGCGATCGCCGCGATGCTCGTCGGCCTGCCGTCGGTCACGGCGATCAACCAGTGCGGCGGCAGCCTGACGATGATCTCCATTCGGGACTCCTTCCGCCCGGTGAACCCAATAAGGCGGGTTCGGGCGGTCACGATTGCGGCGATGGCGGTAGCCGTCCGAGCCATCGCTCAACTCGTGGGGGAGGAGCGCTTCAACGCCTTCTGCGGCAACCTGGCGTACCTGCTGTCATGGTGAGCGCTCCCTTCACCGGATTCGCCGCGATGGCTTCGGGCGGCGTGGACTGCTCGATGTTCGTCGGCCTGCCTGTCTCCGCGGTGGCCTACCTGCTGCTGTGCCGGAGCCTCGACATCGCTGCGGAACACCGTTTCGGCCGAGCAAGAAGGAGCGCTGACGGTCCACTGAAGGATGGCACTGTGTCACCTGAAGTCCATGATCGATTACGGCTTGGCGGCTGGTCGGCGATGCGGCGGGACCTCAAGCTGATCGCTAACACGATCAGGAGGTCATTGTCATGCCTCGAACCGCTTCCCTTCGCGCGCTCCAGCGCCTGGTCGCCGAACACGGCGACGCCAGGCGGTTGGGCATCCCTGTCGAGGAACTGCGCGGGTTACGTACTGAAGCCGCCGAAGAGCCCGGCGGCATGGCCAGGCGCGAACTGCTCAAACGAGTCACCCTGGCCGGCCTGAGCGCGGCCGCCCTCACCGCGACACCCAGGGCCGCGCGCGCCGACGTCGCCAAACCGCCGAAGCCCGCGCGAGTGGCGGTCGTCGGCGGCGGCATTGCCGGTCTGACCGCCGCGCTGACCTTACGCGACGCCGGGGCGACGCCCATCATCTACGAGGCCAACCCCACCCGGGTCGGCGGGCGTATCTATTCCCAGCGCTCATTGTGGTCCGGCGGCCAGACCTCCGAGGTCGGCGGCGAGCTGATCGACCAGGAGCACCGGAAGATGCGGGAGCTGTGCCGCCGTTTCGGCCTTCCCACGGTCAACTTCGCCGCGGCGGGGCCCAACGGTGCCGAGGAGATTCTGCGTTTCAACGGCGGCTATTATCCGCGCTCTCAGGCGGACGCTGACTTCAAGGAGATCTACCAGGCGCTCCACGCTGACCTGCAGGCCGCGGGCGAGGTGAAGTGGAACAGCACCACTGCGGCCGGTACCGCGCTGGACAACATGTCGCTCTACGACTGGATTGACTCTCGGGTGCCTGGCGGCCATGCCTCCAACCTGGGACGCTTCCTCGATGTGGCCTACAACGTGGAGTACGGCGCAGACACGGTGGAGCAGTCCTCGCTGGCGCTCATCTTGCTGCTCGGCTACCAGCCCAATCCTGGCCACTTCAACGTGTGGGGCCTGTCCGACGAGCGCTACCACATCGTCGGAGGTAACGACCAGCTCCCCGCCGCCATCGCCGCGTCGCTGCCCTCGGGCTCGCTCCAGCTGGGCTGGAAGCTGCTAGCCATACGGGCCGACTCCGACGGCACCCAAACGCTCACCTTCGACAACGGCGGCACCACCAAGACCGTCACCGCTGACCACACGATCCTCACCGTGCCGCTGCCCATCCTGCAGGACCTCGACATGTCCAGGGCAGGCCTGGACGCCCGCATGACGAACCTGCTGCGCGATGCCCGGATGGGTCACGTCACCAAGCTCAACATGCAATTCACCGGCCGTCCGTGGATCGGCACGGGGCCCTGGCCGGGTGTGTCCGCTGGCGACTGCTTCACCGATCTGCCCTTCCAACAGTGCTGGGACACTACCAAGGGACAGCAGGGCATCGGCGGCATCCTCATCCAGTACGGCGGAGGCAGCCTGGCCCGCGCTCTCAACCCCTCCACCCCCTTCGCCACCCACACAGACCCTTACGTCCGCGACCTGGTAGCGGGCATGCTCACGCATATCGACCAGGTCTTCCCTGGCACCAAGGCCGCATGGAGCGGCCGCGCTCAGCTGTCGGCCTGGCACAAGAACCCCTACTCCCTGGGCGCCTACTCCTACTGGCCCGTCGGCTACCTGCACAAATACGCAGGCTATGAGGGCACCCGTCAGGGCAACGTCCACCTGGCGGGCGAGCACTGCTCCTACGACTTCCAGGGATTCATGAACGGCGGTGCCACCGAGGGCGAACGTGCCGCCAACGAGGTGCTGGCCAGCCTGCGCGCCTAACTGACCCTCGCCGACAACCGCCGCCTACACAATGCCCATGCTCCCGTCAGCCAGTGATGCCAGTTCCTCTCGCCGCGGTCTCCCCTCCTGCTGGACGTGACCCTGGGGGGTGTTGCGCTCACGCACCAGCAGCGGGCGGAAGGGGCCCGACTCCAGTAGGCGGCGCACCTCCTCCAGATAGCCCGGACGCCCAAATCCCGTCGCCGTGCTCATGCGGCGGCTCCACTGCGATCATAAGTGGCGTGCTTTCCGTGAAAATGAACGACGCCGCAGTGAAGGCGCTCAGGTTGCCGAACGGTCTGGAGGCCTTGGCGCCTCCTGGTGGCCTCTCACCGGATCTTCGAGCACGCGCGGCACGGGGCATAGTCCGATGTGGGGAAGTCCTGACCTGGGCCGACTCCACGGGAGGAGCGGCAGACGCACCCTCGTTCTTCCCGGACCTCACCGCCTGGGAGTGCTCTGACAGTTCCTTCCACTTGGAGGACTTCGTCTCGGTGGAGGTGGCCACCGTCGATGATGCACCGGTTATCAGCGAAGAGGACCAGCAGACCCTGCTCCTGCACGGTGTCGCGTTCGCCCTGGAGGTCAGCAAGTGCGTCTACACGCTCGACCCGCCCAGCCGGGTGCGATGCATCCTGGGCGCGAACGAGACCAATGCGACCTTCAGGTTCCACCAGATCAGACCAGGCGAGAACTGGAACATGTCCGACCTCGACGGCTACCGCTTCGACAAGCTGGTCGTGATCGACATCGAGCCCGCTGACAGCCGATAGAACGAACCAGTGCCGATCACCGTGGTGCGGAGAAGAGCCTCGTTGTCCTGCGGACAGGAAGCGTTCCTGGGACATGTGCACGCCTTCAGTGTGGTGGGACGGTGCCGACTGGCAAGGTCCGCTACGACGATCCGAAGGCCGCGGTCGCACCGCGGTGCGATCTCACCGCGAGCGTCCGAACGTGCTGGACACCCCACGCGCATTCGTGAGGCTCAGGGGGCTGGCCGCCCCGAGCACCGGGGAAGTTCTCGAGATAGGCCGCCCGCTGCAGACCCGTTCCGTCGGGCTGTCCGCTGGAGGTTAGGCCGTGAGCGTCCGCCACGGTCGGTTACGTGCCTCGAGTGGCGAACCATCGGCGACGCGCGCCGTCCGGCTGCCGGGTTCGAGCATGATCGTGGCGAGGGTGGCCCAGCGCTGACCGAGCGGCAACGTCATGTCCGGTACGCAGCACAGGTGCGGCTGGCCAGGATCGGAATACAGGAAGCCGAGCAGTTCCGTCGCGCTTCGCGGCTCTGGACCACGCGCGAAACGGGACGCCACCAGGTCGTAGCGCTCACCCGAATCCGGCTGGTAGAGCTCATTCTTCTCGCCCGCGCGGGGCGCCGGCGCGAGGAAGTGGTTGGTGCGGATGACGGTCCCGTCGACCGGCTCGACGACGAACACCCCGACCGGAGTGATGTCGGTGGCAACGGCCGTCTCATGGTCGAACAGGGTGAAGGAGCTCGATGCGCTGATGGGCGCCGATCGCACGAGGTCGAGGGCCTCTGTGACCGACCCGGCCTCCTCGAGCACGCTCGCGGCGAGCAGGTGCACGGGGACGCCCCCGACGCCGTCCTCGCGATGCCCGAGGATGTTGAAGTGCAGAGCAAGCCCGGCACTGTTGACGCCGATCTTGCCGAGGATGCCGTGCTCGGTGATCCCGACCATGTAGGCGGCCTCGCAATCCAGGTTCCAGCCGTTGGTGTCGGTGCCCGCCACCAAGACCGAGCCCCCACGATCTCCGCGATCGACATGCACCCCGAACGGCCCGCCGAAGGCGCCGTCGAGATGCTGCATGGGTTGATCCACAACACGCCGGTCGCCGAGCGCGTCCGGCTCCCGACGACCTTCATCGTAAGAGAATCGACGGCACCGCTGTCGCGGCGTCGTCGCATTTGAGCGGTGCTAGGTGTACCTGACCTCTCAGGTCAGTACACCTAGGGGAGGATCGCCGAGCATACGATGGAGCTCTACGCCTCACTCACGGCTCGAGCCGCCACAATGCGGGCCTGGTGTCTTCGGCCCACCGCTCGGAGTCGATGCCGCCGAGTGCGTAGATCTCGCCGCCCGGCGAGCCGGCCAGATCCTTGATCACCGGCACACCCTTGTCGACGGGTGCCTGCTCGCGTGTCCAGCGCCCGTCCGACAGATGCCACAACATGCCGAGCTCCGAGGCCGCCCACAGCCCACCCCGCCCGTCGGGCACCGCGTCGACGAACGAGTCAGGCTGGTCGCTGTCGTCGGTCGGGCCCCACCAGCAGCTCCACTGGCCGGCGACATTGCGCATCACCAGGCTCCTGGAGACCGTGATGTCCTCCTCGTCGACGGGCTCGTGCTCGCCCCAGCTGAACGTGCCCGCGACCCAGAACTCCTCCGGCCCGGTCCGCGCCACACCGGCGATGTCCGTCGAGGGCTTATCCGGGTGGATGGCCTCGGTGCCCGGAGGCAGGGTCATCCCTTCAGGCAAGGGGACGGCCTGCCAGCCCCGATCCGTCCATCTCGACAGCTGGATCCGCGCTGCCTCGTCCTCGTCGTCCGGGTAGGGAGCGGCGATCACCCACGGCTCTTCGGTGGTGCCCGCCACCTTGTCGCTGTAGGAGTGCAGCGGCGCGGTCTGCCACGCCGTACCGCTCCAGCGCATCGCGCGATCGCCGAGCAGCACCCACGCCCCCTGCGCCGCCAGCCGCTCGCCGCTGGCGGACTGCACGCCCAGGTCCACCCGTTCACTCCGCCACGCCTGGCCGTCCCAGGTGGACACGACGTAGGTCGCCGGCGGGTCTTCGGGGGACATGGGCGACGCGCTCTCGACGATCAACCAGGCCCTGTCAGCCGATGCGGCCCCCAGCCTGACCATGTGCCCAGCGATCTCAGCGAAGCGGCTATCCAGCATCGTGGCCGGAGACCACCGTGCGCGGCACCGGGAATCCGCTCGAAGCGCGGAAAGTGCTGAGGCTGCGGACCAGCGCGGATGACGGGTTCGCTTGGCGGCGGGACCTTGAGGAGGGGATCGAGGGCAGCTGCGCACCGTTTCGCCCAGTCGATCCGTCAAGCCCTGGGCCAGGCGGCTCCGCTACGCGCCTTCCCAGATCCGATCACCGATCCAGCCGGAATCGTCGACCTGAACGCAGGCCGACGAGACCGGCTCGGCGGAGTCCCCTTGTCGCTAGCCGGCCGCGAGGGCTGCCAGGAGGCGGTCCTCCGTCACGTCGGGGCCGGTGAGCTGGTGGGTGATGGCGCCGTGGCGGAGCACTACGACGGAGTCGCAGTTGTCCGCGAGCTCGCCCACGTCCGAGGAGATCAGGAGGATCGCCAGGCCGTCGACGGCCAGTTCGTCGAGGAGGGTCTGGATTTCCCTCTTGCTGGCCAGGTCGACGCCTCTGCTCGGCTCGTCGAGCAGAAGGACCTTGGGCTGCATGGCCAGCCACCTGGCCAGCAGTACCTTCTGCTGGTTGCCGCCGGAGAGCTCGCCCGCGGGCTGGCGGGGGGAGGCCGCCTTGATGTCGAGCCGTTTCATGAAGGTGGAGACGATCCTGTCGATCTGGGCGTCGGCGACGATGCCGATGTGGGAGAGGCGAGGGAGCGCGGCCAGGGCGATGTTGTCGCGTACCGACAGGCCGGGGACGATGCCCTCGGTGATCCGGTTTTCCGGCACCAGGCCCACTCCGGCTCGGATGGCGTTGCGGATGGACCACTTCCTGCTGGCGGTGCCGGACACGGTGACCTGGCCGGACTCGACGGGCAGCGCGCCGGCGATGGCCCTGGCCGTTTCGCTGCGGCCGGCGCCGAGCAGGCCGCTCAGGCCGACGACCTCGCCGGGCCGCATGGCCAGGGAGACTCCCGCGAGCACGTTTGGCCTGGTGAGGCCCCTGGCCTCCAAGACGGGCTGGTCGGCGGGCTCGTCTACGGGCCAGCTCTCCGAAGGAGCGTCCAGGGGGTGGAAGGGATGGCCCAGCATGAGGGAGACGAGTCGAACCCGGTCGAGTCCGACCAACGGGCCGGTGTGGACCACGCGGCCCTCGCGCAGGACCGTGACCCGATCGCAGATCTCGTAGAGCTCCTTCAGGCGGTGTGTCACGTAGATCACCGCCCGGCCCTCCTCGCGTAAGCGGGTCACGGCGGCCAGGAGGGTCTGGAGCTCGCCGTGTTCCAGGACTGTGGCGGGCTCGTCCATGATGACCAGCCTGGCGTCCGCGCAGGCGGCTCTCGCCAGGGCGACGAGCTGCTGGGCGCCGGGGGTGAGGGAGTCGAGCGGGTGGCGGGAGTTGACGTGTAAGCCGTACAGGGAGAGAAGCTCGTCGGCGCGGGCGTGCATGGCCGTGAAGTCGATCAGCCCGAACCGCCCGCGCGGCTCGGTGCCGAGGAACAGGTTGCGGGCGATGCTCATGGTGGGGACGAGGCCGCTTTCCTGGTGGATCGTGGCGATGCCGGCCTGTCTGGCCTGCGCGGGGGAGGCGAACCTGACCGGCTCGCCCAGGTAGCGCACCTGGCCCGCGTCGGGCTGGTAGACGCCGGAGATCACCTTTACCAGGGTGGACTTGCCCGCCCCGTTGCCGCCGATGACAGCGTGGACCGACCCGGGGCGTACGGCGAGCGTCACGTGGTCGAGAGCTGGGATGCCCTGGAATGTCTTGAGAACGCCTGCAAGCTGAAGCACGGTTGCCTCCACCCGATGGTGGCCACAGTAAGAAACAATCACATTCGGTCAGGTCTGGGCAACGTGCAGCCTTACACCTTTGCCCGCCAGGTCGTCCAGCACGTCGCGGGGAGCGTCGTCATCCGTGACCAGATGGGCGATGCGCTCGGCCGGGATCGTCTGGACCATGGTGTCGTGGCCGATCTTGGTGTGGTCGGCCAGGACGACGACTTCCTCCGCCGCCGCGGCGAGCGCGCGGTCGACCGCGGCCACCTGGAGGTTGGGTGTGGACAGGCCGCGCTCGGCGGTCAGGCCGTTGCCGGAGATGAACGCGCGGCGCACGCGCAGCCCGGCCAGCGAGCTCTCGGCGGCGCTGCCGACGAGCGCGAGGATGGTGCCGCGCAGTGAGCCGCCGGTGACGACCACCTCGATGCGCGGGCATGCGGCCAGTGCCTGAGCCACCAGCAGGGAGTTGGTCACCACGGCCAGCTCGGTGTGCCTGGTCAGCTTGCGGGCGAACTCCTGCGTGGTGGTGCCTGGGCCGATGACGATCGCGTCGCCGTCCTCCACGAGCGAGGCCGCCAGGTCGGCGATCGCCGCCTTCTCGGCTGAGGCGGCGGCGGCCTTCTGCGTGTGGCTCGGCTCGCGGGTGAGGTCGCCGGGCATGGTGGCGCCGCCGTGGTGGCGGTTGAGCAGGCCCTCGGACTCGAGCGCGCGCAGATCGCGGCGGACGGTCACCTCGGAGGAGCGTACCGCCTGGGCGAGCTCGCGCAGGGAGACCGCGCCGTTGGCCCGGACCAGCTCCAGGATCCGCTGGCGGCGCTCGGCGGCGAACACGGGCCTGCGGCTCTCACTCTGCGTGTCGCTCACGTGGCCCGATCATAGTCGAAGGACCGAGGTCTGCCCATCTGTGTCCATCTCAGAACGAATCTGATCGGTTTTTCTTGACCTGACGGTCAGAACGATGCTTTCTTTGGTCGAGATGGCGCTCGTTTCGATCGGAAGGCAGTTCCGTGATCACACGCCTCCCCTTAGTCCTGGCCGTCCTGCTCGGCATGCTGTGGCTGCCCTCCCCGGCGACGGCGCAGGCGGAGCGGCATGGCCTCAAAGGCGACTACTACCTGAGCACCGGCCCGGGCAGGTTCGACTTCGGCGAGCTCAAGGCGACCGTCGTCGAGCCGAACATCGAGTTCTCCGATCTCAACCCGACCTTCACCGAACTGACCGGCCGCGAGGAAGACGTCACCGTACGGTGGACCGGGCGGATCGAGGTCCCGGCCTCCCAGACGTACACCTTCTCCATGATCGGCGACAACGGCTTCCGCCTGTGGGTCGACAACCAGCTGATCATCGACAACTGGCGCGACATCTGGGACGTCGAGCAGGTCGGCACCCCGATCGCCCTGGAAGCCGGGCGGAAGTACGACGTCAAGCTCGAGTACTTCGAGCACTACGGCGGCGCCAACCTGCGCCTGCGCTGGCAGAGCCCCGATCTGGCCAAGGCCATCGTGCCCACGGAGGCGTTCTACCTGCCCGAGGGCTTCGACCCGCCCGGTCCCACCCTGGCCGAGATCGGCAAGTCAGGCGACATCGCCACCCTGACCTTCGCCAAGGAGCTCAAGCCCACCACCTCCCACACCGGCTTCAAGATCACCACGGGTGGGTCGGTCTGGCCGATCAAGTCCGCCTCCTCCTCCGGCGCGACCCTGACCCTCACACTGGGCGAGAAGATCCCGCTCAAGGCGGGCAACAGCGTGCGCGCCTCCTATGACGGCACGGGCGGCATCGCGTTCACCGACGGCACCGCGCTGGGCACCTTCCCCCGCGCGATCGTGCTCAACCGCTCCGAATACCTCCTGGCCAGCAAGTTCGCCAAGGACGTGAACCCGGCCAACCCGCACCCCGAATATCCGCGCCCGCAGCTCGTCCGCGACCGCTGGCACGGCCTCAACGGCCCCTGGCAGTTCGCCGCCGCCGAGGCGGGAGAGCAACCCCCGATCGGCAAGAACCTGACCGAGCGCATCATCGTCCCGTACCCCGTCGAGTCCGCCCTGTCCGGCATCGGCAGGAACGAGGACCGGATGTGGTACCGCAGGACCTTCGAAGTCCCGAGGAACTGGCGCGGTGAGCGGATCATCCTCCACCTCGACGCCGTGGACTGGGAGGCCACCGTCTACGTCAACGGCACCCGCCTGGCCACCCATCGCGGCGGCTACGACCGCTTCAGCGTGGACGTGACCGACGCGCTCAAGCGCAACGGCCGGCAGGAGCTGATCGTCGGTGTCTTCGACCCCACGGACAAGGGGAACCATCCGACCGGCAAGCAGCGCCTCGCCCCGGGCAGCATCTGGTACACGCCGAACTCGGGCATCTGGCAGAGCGTCTGGATAGAGCCGGTGGCACCCAACCGGATCCTGTCGGTCGACTCCGTGCCCGACCTGACCGGCCAGAAGCTCAAGGTGACGGTCGACACCCCCCTCGCAGGAACCCGCGTCGAGCTGGTGGCCCGCGACGGATCGAAGATCGTCGGCCAGGCGAGCGGGCGCTCGGGCACCGAGCTGAGCCTGCCGGTCCGCAACCCCAAGCTCTGGACCCCGGACACCCCCTTCCTCTACGACCTGACCGTCACGACCCGCGACGACCGCGTGAAGTCCTACTTCGGCATGCGGGAGATCTCGATCGGCCAGGTCAACGGCAAGACGCGGATGTTGCTCAACGGCAAGCCGGTCTTCCAGCTCGGCCCGCTCGACCAGGGATACTGGCCCGACGGCATCTACACCGCGCCCACCGACGCGGCCCTGCGCTACGACCTGGAGGTCACCAAGCAGGCCGGGTTCAACACGGTGCGCAAGCACGTCAAGGTCGAGTCCGACCGCTGGTTCCACCACGCCGACAAGCTCGGCCTGCTCGTCTGGCAGGACATGCCCTCGACCTCGGGCAACACCAACCAGTCGCAGTTCGAGACCGAGTTCAGGCGCATCGTCGACCAGCACCGCAGCAGCCCCTCGGCCGTCATGTGGGTGCCGTTCAACGAGAGCTGGGGCCAGTACGAGGTGGCCAGGGTGGCCGACATGGTCAAGAGCTGGGACCCGTCCCGGCTGGTCGACAACCAGAGCGGCGTCAACTGTTGCGGCGCCCAGGACGGCGGCAACGGCGACGTCATCGACTGGCACATGTACCCAGGCCCCGCGCCGGTCTCCCCGCCGAGCGCGACCAGGGCCTCGGTCCTCGGTGAATACGGCGGGCTCGGCCT
This sequence comes from Nonomuraea sp. bgisy101, assembly GCF_057708945.1. NCBI lineage: Bacteria > Bacillati > Actinomycetota > Actinomycetes > Streptosporangiales > Streptosporangiaceae > Nonomuraea > Nonomuraea sp. bgisy101. The sequence continues at coordinate 161,641 of NZ_JBYITD010000023.1, read as the reverse complement.
GCTCGTCCTCGGCCACACCTACTCCGGCGGCGGCTGGGGCTACCGCGTCGAACCCGACGCCGAGACGCTGACCAACCGCTACGTCGAGATGGACCGGACGCTCCGGCGGCTGCACGCCTGCGAAGGGCTCAGCGCGGCGATCTACACCCAGACCACCGACGTGGAGGTGGAGCTCAACGGGCTCATGACCTACGACCGGGCGGTCATCAAGCCCGACCTCGCGCGGGTCAGGGCCGCCAACAGGGCGCTCATCGACGAGATCTCGCCCGCCTGCTAGGAAGGAACCCACCATGACCCCCCGCACAACCATCCTGGCGCTGGCCGTTCTCGTGACCGTGGCCGGCTGCGCCAAGGCCGAGGCGCCGCAGACCGCCGCCGCCCCCACCGGCACGGCCGGTCAGCAGATCGTCCAGACCCCCACCGGTACGGCCGGCCCCACCTGCACGCTGAGCCAGTTCGGCGGCGAGAAGTTCGACCTCAAGAGCGCCACCGTCGGCTTCTCCCAGTCGGAGAAGGAAGCCAACCCGTTCCGCATCGCCGAGACCAAGTCGATCAAGGACGAGGCGGCCAAGCTCGGCATCGCCAACCTGAAGGTGACCAACGCCCAGTCGCAGTTCTCCAAGCAGATCACCGATGTCCAGCAGCTCATCGCGCAGGGCGCCAAGCTCCTGGTGATCGCCCCGCTGAACTCCGACGGCTGGGAGCCGGTCCTGCAGCAGGCGGCGTCCAAGAAGGTCCCCATCATCACGGTCGACCGCAAGATCAACGCCAAGGCCTGCACCGACTACCTGACCTTCATCGGCTCCGACTTCTACGAGCAGGGCAAGCGGGCCGCGGACAAGATGATCGAGGCGCTGGGCGGCAAGGGCAAGGTGGCGATCCTGCTCGGCGCGCCGGGCAACAACGTCACCACCGAGCGCACCAATGGCTTCAAGGACCGGCTCAAGGAGAAGGCACCCGGAGTCACGATCAGCTTCGAGCAGACCGGCGAGTTCGCCCGGGAGAAGGGCCAGCAGGTCACCGAGCAGCTCATCCAGTCCAACCCCGACATCAACGGCATCTACGCCGAGAACGACGAGATGGCCCTCGGTGCCGTGACCGCGTTGAAGGGCGCGGGCAATCAGCCGGGCGATATCAAGATCGTCTCCATCGACGGGACCAGGAGCGCGGTCCAGGCCATCGTCGACGGCTGGCTCCACTCGGTGATCGAGTCCAACCCGCGCTTCGGCCCGCTGGCCTTCGAGACGGCGAAGAAATTCCTCGACGGTGAGGGCATCGCCGACAAGGTGATCATCTCCGACCGCGAATACGACCAGGCCAACGCCAAGGACTCGCTCGGTGAAGCGTACTGAAGCCGTGCTCGAAGCTCGGGGGATCACCAAGCGCTTTCCCGGAGTGGTGGCGCTGGACGACGTGCACCTCGCCCTCGGCGCGGGCGAGGTGCACGCCCTCGTGGGTGAGAACGGCGCCGGCAAATCCACTCTCATCAAGGTGTTGACCGGCGTCTACCAGCCCGACGAGGGAGAACTGACCTATGACGGAGCCGCCGTCGGCTTCGACACCCCGCTGGACGCGCAGAAAGTCGGAATCTCCACCATCTACCAAGAGGTCAACCTTGTCCCGATGATGAGCGTCGCGCGCAACCTCCTGCTCGGCCGCGAGCCCCGCGGCCGCCTCGGGGTGATCGACACCGCCAGGCTGTACGGCGAGGCCCGCGGCATCCTGCGCGAATACGGCATCGACACCGACGTCAGGCGGCCGCTGCGCAGCCTCGGCGTCGGAGCCCAGCAGATGGTCGCCCTGGCCCGGGCCGTCTCCGTGGACGCCAAAGTCGTCATCATGGACGAGCCGACCTCGTCCCTGGAGCCGCGCGAGGTCGAGACCCTGTTCGGCGTGATCGGGCGGCTGCGCGAGGCCGGCATCGCCGTGATCTACGTCAGCCATCGGCTCGACGAGCTGTACCGGGTGTGCGACACCGTGACCGTCCTGCGCGACGGCCGGGTGGCGCACACCGGGCCGCTGGCCGGCCTCGATCGGCTCAAGCTCATTTCGCTCATGCTCGGCCGCGACCTGGCCGAGGTGAGAAGCAGTGGTCTCACTCGGTTCAATCGCGACCATGACCGCGTGGGCGGTGCGCCCGTGGTCGAGGCCCGCGGCCTCACCCGGCGCCACGTGCTGACCGATGTGACCATCTCCGTCCGGCCCGGCGAAGTCGTCGGGCTCGGCGGGCTGCTGGGCGCCGGCCGTACCGAAACCGCGAAAGCCATCGTCGGCGCCTTGCCCCTCGACGGCGGGCGGGTGCTCGTCGCGGGGCAGCCGCTGCCCACCGGCAGGACCGTGGCGGCGATCCGCGCGGGCGTCAGCATGCTCCCCGAGGACCGCAAGGCCGAGGGCATCATCCCCGGGCTCTCGGTGCGCGACAACATCGCCCTGGCCGCGCTGCCCGCGCTGGCCAGGGCGGGGGTCGTCTCCGACGCCAGGATCGACCGGGTGGTGGAGATCTTCATGAAGAGGCTCCGGATCAAGGCGGCCTCGCCGTACCAGGCGGTGTCTGAGCTCTCCGGAGGCAACCAGCAGAAGGTGCTGCTGGCGCGGTGGCTGGCCGTACGCCCCAAGGTCCTGCTCCTCGACGAGCCCACACGCGGCATCGACGTCGGCGCCAAGGCGGAGGTGCAGGCCCTCATCGACGAGCTCGCCGAGGAGGGGCTGGGCGTGCTGCTCATCTCGTCGGACCTGGAGGAGCTGGTCGAAGGGGCGGACCGGATCCTCGTCCTGCGCGAGGGGACGGTCGTCGGCGAACTGTCAGGCGACGACGTGACCGAGGAGAAGATCATGGCGGCCATCGCGGAGCGCGCCGATGACTAGGTGGATCCGCGACTACGGCGTCTACGCGGCCGTGCTCGCGCTGCTGGTGTTCAACGTGCTGTTCACCCCGCACTTCCTCGACGTGGCCAACTTCCGTACCCAGCTCGTCCAGGTGACGCCCATCGTCATCGTCTCGCTGGGCATGGCGCTGGTGATCGGCACGAAGGGCATAGACCTGTCCGTCGGCTCGGTCATGGCCCTCGCCGCCGCGCTCACCGCCCTCTACCTGGGGTACGGCGCGGCCGTCGCCATCGTCGTCGCCCTGATCGGCGGGGCCGTGGCGGGCGCGGCCGGGGGAGTGCTGGTCTCCTACGTGGGCATCCAGCCGATCGTGGCCACGCTGGCCCTGCTCGTCGGGGTGCGAGGGCTGGCCAACGTGCTGGTGCCGCAACTGGTCGAGTTCCGCAATCCCGACCTCATCGCCCTCGGCAGCAACGCGCTCTTCGGCGTCCCGCTCATCGTGATCATCGCGGCCGTGCTGACACTCCTGCTCGCCTTCCTGGTGCGCAGGACCACGTTCGGCCGGCAGGTGGTCGCGATCGGCGGCAACCGGGCCGCCTCCGAGCTCTCCGGACTCCCGGTGAAACGGGTTCTCGTGCTCGTCTACGTGATCTCCGGGGTGCTGGCCGCGCTGGCAGGGGTGCTGGCCACCGCCCGGCTGCAGGCCAGCGACCCCACCTCCCTCGGGATGTTCATCGAGCTGTCGGCGATCACCGCGGTCGTGGTCGGCGGCACGCCGCTGTCCGGCGGGCGGATCAGGGTCGCCAGCACCGTGATGGGGGCTCTGCTCATGCAGTTGCTGTCGGCCACGCTGATCAAGCACAACCTGCCCCAGTCGTGGACACAGATGGTCCAGGCGGTCATCATCCTCGCCGCCGTCTACCTGACAAGGGAGCGTGGCAAGCGATGAACCGCGAACAGCTCGGCCGCCTGCTCCAGCACCACGGCGCGATGATGGTGCTCGGGATGCTGGTCGTCGTGGGCACCCTGGGCTTCGACTCCTTCGCGACCCCGGACAACGCCGCGAGCATCGTGGTCTCCTCTTCCTTCCTGGCCGTCGTCGCGATCGGCATGACCTTCGTGATCATCAGCGGCGGCATCGACCTGTCGGTCGGCTCGTTGTTCGTGCTCGGCGGGGTACTGGCGGCCTTCGGCTCCCAGTACGGCTTCGCCGTGGCTCTGCTGCTGCCCCTCGCGGTCTGCGGCCTGGTCGGCCTGGTCCAAGGTCTGATCATCGCCAGGACGGGCCTGGCTCCCTTCATCGTCACGCTGGCCGGGCTGCTCGGTGTGCGGGGCATGATGCTGACGATCTCCAACGAGGGCGCCACCACCTATCTCGTGAAGAATCCTGCTTTCGCCGCGCTCGGGCAGGGTGAGATCCTCGGCCTGACCTATCCGGTCTATCTGACGATCGCCCTCGCGCTCGCCGCGATGGTCCTGCTCCAGCGGACCGGATTCGGGCAGAACGTCTACGCCATCGGTGGCAACGAGCAGGCGGCGGCGCTCATGGGCGTGCCCGTCGCCCGCACCAAGATCTACGTCTACCTGATGTCCGGGCTGCTGGCGGGCCTGGCAGGGGCACTGAACGCCGCCCGCTTGTCCTCCGGTGTGACCATTCTCGGCATCGGCATGGAACTCGACGCCATCGCCGCCGTGGTGATCGGCGGCACGCTCCTGACCGGGGGAGCGGGGGGCGTGACCGGAACCGTCGCCGGCGTGCTGCTACTCGGCGTGATCCAGAGCCTCATCAACCAGGTCGGCAACCTCACCTCCTCGATCCAGCAGGTGGTCAGCGGGGCCTTCCTGGCGTTGGTCGTTGTCGCCCAGCGGCTGCTCAGCAAGGCCCAGCGGTAGCTGACCGCCCCTGGAGCCCCTTCGCCCGCCGTCGCCGATAGGGCTCACCAGCCCAGCTGGTCGCCGAGCCGCAACCGCAGCCACATCACCAGGTGCTCGTCCGGGTTGGCGAAATCGAACCCGAAGATCTCCTCGGCGCGGGAAAGCCGGTTCCGGATCGTGTTCGGGGTGCACGGACAGCCGATGGGAGGCGGCCGCGATATCGCTGTTGGCGTTCAGGTAGGCGAGGATGGCGGACGCATTCATACCAGCGCAGCGTTCGCCGAACGCCTGCCGCAAGGCCGGCATCGCCGACTCCACCGCTACAACATTCGCCGTCGCCATTCCCGGCTCGGACAGCGCGGCCCGATCACCTACGAGAACAGCCTCATCGCGACATCAACTACTCTGACCGATGCCGCATGACCTGTGTCCAAGATCTGGAGTGAAGGCCCGTCGTCTGCTCTACCTGATCTTCGCCTGAGTGTGTGGCTGGCTTGTTCTGCTCGACAGTGCCTCCAGGACGCGAGGTTGACGACGAGTTCGCGGCGTTTCCTGCCGTAGATGGGCGGCCGAGATCGGGCACTGCTGAGGTTGCCTGATCGCCGGCTGATACCGGCTTGGTCAGCCGTACCCCCTCCTCGGCGTAACCCAGCGCCCGGTAGAAGCTCCGAGCTCGGACATTGGCCCCACCGGTTTCCAATGTGATGTGCCGCAGGCCCCGGTCGCATGCCCAGGATTCGGCGGCCTCCACCAGAGCGCGCCCGACGCCCATGCGCTCCGCCTCGGCGGCGACGACAAGTTCGCCGATGTAGGCGTCGATCTGGCCGGTGAAGTGCCGGCGGGTGGTCATGGTGACGAAGCCCGCGACACGGCCACTGCAAACCGCCACCAGCACACCGTGGCTGTCGCTGTCACCCTGGTCAAGGGAGCCGGTGACCCAGCCGCGCACGGCGACGGCGACGGCGTCGGCATCCCGCCAGGCCGCGACGCCCTCGGTCAGGCGTGGGGCCAGCGCGACGACGGCATCACGATCCCCATCTCCGTAGGGCCGGATGACGACAGAGGACTGTCCACTACTCATGATCGGCAGTCTGGCATCGGACTCCCACATGAATAAACAGTCAACGGCCCGCAGATGCCGACTCGGGTTGACACCTTACGCAGACCGGATGTCTGCGGCCGTCGGATGAGAAGAAAGATCGTTTACTGATCGGTGGTGTCATCTAGTGTCGGTCTGTCCCGCACTGGGTTCGTTTTGGTGCCAGGTCGTGACGGGACCTGTCGGTACGTCCCGGGGCGAACGAGTACGGACCGAGCGCGGCTGACCCGTTGGTGCGCACCATGCATCCATGACCCTGGGGTGTGCGAGCCACATGGCGCCAAAGTGGCGGACTGCCGGGTCAGCTCTGTGCGATGAATTTTGATGCGGTACAGGCTGTTCGGGGCGCTTCTTCACGCACATCGGCGTCTGCTGGCCAGTCGCAACCAGCCACCTGCGCCCGTCTTGGACGCCGAACACCCACGCTCAGCGTGCGACCGGCTTTCACAACCGTTCCGACGGCCTCGATGTGATCGCCTACGGCGGGCGCCGGGAGGTTGATCTTTCTGCGACATCAACTGGTGACCGGGGAGCGAGCCGTTCTGGCGAGGCCGTCGAGGGTGACGGTGATGAGGCGGTCGGCGTCGGCTGCCGACAGGTGGTCGTGGAGCGCGGCGGCGGCGGTGGTGAGTGCGGTCACGTCCGCGCCTGTCGCGTCCGAGCGTACGATGCCCGATTCGCGGGCCAGCGCGACAAGCCGGTCGCCGATTTCCGCCAGGCGTGCGCAGGAGGCGTGCAGTTCCGAATTCTCGTCATCCAGGCCGTCCGCCAGCATGGCGGCCAGGCCGCTGTAGGTGGCGGCGTGTTCAGTAACGCTGCGGATCCAGATGGCCAGCGCGTCCGGCCTCGGCTGAGCGATGAGCCTGTCGCCCAGTTCGAAAAGGGCGTCGTTGCGCTCCCGCAGCAGCGCGCCGACCAACGCCCGACGGGTGGGAAAGTGGCCGTAGAGCGTGCCGATAGCCACGCTCGCGGCGCGCGCGATGCTCTCCAGGCTGGCCTCGACCCCGCGCTCACGGAAGGCGGCGTCGGCCTCGGCCAGAACACGCTCATAATTACGTCGGGCGTCTGCTCGGGGCCTGCGGGCGGTGGTCATGCTGACTCCACTGGTAATTCGAGGCATCCTCAGTATATGTTCTCGAGGCAGCCTCAGATTACCGGAAGAAGGCGCTCATGATCCTGGTCACCGGAGCCACCGGCTCCATCGGCACGCACCTCGTCCGTCTCCTGCTCGACTGCGGCATCCCCTTCCGGGCGATGGTGCGCGATGAGGCCAAGGGGAAAGCCCTGGGCTGCGACTTCGTGGTGGGCGACTTCGACGATCCCGCCTCGCTCGGCCCTGCGCTGAAGGGCGTGGACCGGCTGTTCCTCAACGCGGGTGGCGCTGAGCCGGTGGACGGCGAGCAGCCGATGATCCGCCAGCAGCGGGCCGCCATCGATGCGGCCCGCGCCGCCGGGGTGTCCCGGGTGGTGAAGATCTCCGTCTGGCACGCCCACCGGGGCGGGCGGCTGGCCGAGGGTGCGCACTGGGAGATTGAGGAATACCTCAAGGCGTCCGGGCTTTCCTGCTCGATTCTGCAGCCCAGCGGGTTCATGCAGAATTTCGTCACCGGGGCCGGTACTTTCACCGCCGACGGCAAGCTCATCGGCGCGTACGGCGACGCCGGCGTGTCATATGTCGACTGCTACGACATCGCCGCCTGCGCGGCCGCCCTGCTGACTGGTCCGGACGGCGAAGGCGGGACGTACGTGGTGACCGGGCCGCGGGCGCTCACTCAGGCTGAGATCGCTCAGCAGCTCTCGACCACGCTGGGCCGTACCGTCGAGCAGATCGACCTGACTCCTGAAGAGCTGGCAGCCGCGCTGAGGGCACAAGGGCTGCCGGACCACTTCGCCGAAGACGTCGCTGAGCTCTCCCGGCAGGTGGCGACCGGGAGGCTGGAGCCGACGACCACCGTGGTGCGGGAACTGAGCGGCCGCGAACCCAGAACGTTCGCGCAGTTCCTGGCCGCCAACTCCGGGCAGTTCTTCCAGTCGAGCTGATGCTCGCAAACGCCGACGGACCCTGCCGGCGTAGACCATGACCACTCGTCGGCCTTCCGAAGGTCGCGAGACCCGCCTTTCTAGCGATCCCCTCGGCGGACACCCAGTGTCCCGCGCCCACGAACCCCCGCTGCCCGATCTTCAGTACTTGCGCCCGACGATCTGTGCCCGCCAGCAGCCTGGCCCATTCCATTACTAACGCTGTTTCCTCCGGACCGTTGTCGAGCGGCCATGGTGAGTCCACGTTTGACGGCTTTGCCCACGTCATAGCTGGGCGCAGGGCGATCGTGCCGGAGTCCGTTCCCACGGTAGGACGGGCGGACATGGTGTTCCGCCCGCTCGGCCGGGTCACGAAAGTCGTCACGCTCGACCTGGCCTGGCGTCCCGACGACCCCAACCGCGCGGGCCGCCGCGGGCCGCGCTCGGGACGGTCGAGGTGCACGTAGTGTGTGGCGTCAGGCAATTCCACCGCCCTGACTTCCTCGGCGTGCACCAAGTGACGCTGAAGGGTCACGACGTCTTCAGGACGGCTCCGGAAGTCACGTTCGCTGCGCAGGATCAGCGTCGGCGCAGTGATGTGGCTGGCGTCCCAGAGTTGGCGCGAGATAGAAGCTGTCCTCCAGAGCGCCAGACGGTGAGCGGAAGCTGGCATGGGTACGGCTCGCGCTGGTCGGGTCGGAGGCGAGGGCCGCCTTGACATAGGCGTCGGCAACGGCCGGGTCGCGCCAGGTCGTCTTGTCCTTGCTCGGGATGCTGCGATCCCACGAGGGGAACAGGCTGTCGGCAGTGTTCAGCCGGGATCGGATGGCGGCCGAGGCGTAGGCGATCGGGGAGGACACGATGGGGGCCGGCTCAGGTGCAGGCGATCGGGGTGGACGCCACCGGACGCTTGCTCAGGTGTAGGCGATCAGCCGCCCGCAGGCGACCACCCCTGCCCACGTGACGAGCGAGACGGCGCCCGCCACCCTGGCCGCTACCGGTGCGCGACGGACGCCGTCCCACTCGCCCACCCTGCGATAGACACCGAGGTGGAACAGCGCGACGTTGACCCCGGCTACCAAGAGCAGGGTCAGCTTGACCGGCGCGGCACCGGTGCCCGCGATCTCCCGGGCCCCGGCCGCGAACATCGCGGCCCCGGACAGCGCCGCCGCGGCGAACCCGGCCCGCGCGACCGGCAGCAGACGCCGCGCCGCCGCCACCACAGACACAGCGTCTTGGCCCGCACCGAGCAGCCGCATATCGAACAGGGTGGCCGGGCCGACTAGCAGCGCCAGCCCCAGCAGGTGCACGATCTCCAACGACGAATACACCCACGGCGTCACCCTGACGAACTCGGCCGGCCACGTCTGCTCGAGCCACATGAGCACGTCCACCCAGCCGCCCGCCTCCGGCATCATCGGCCGTTGCCGCCCTTCCTCCCTGCCCGCACCGCCACCACTGTGGCACCGCCGACCAGAAGGGCACCCCCCACGAGCCAGGGAAGCGGCCCCGAACCGGCGTTGCCGGAGCCGGTAGCCGGGCCAGCCTCGGCGGGTTCGGTCGCCGAACCGGAAGAGGCGGCGGCCGGCGGCGGGCCTTCCGGCAACGGGACCGAGCGCTGCCTGATCGCTCGCCCGTCCTGCCTGACCAACAGCTCCGGCCGGATCTCGTCGGCATGCTCGCGATGCACATACCCGACGGCCTCAAGCCGCTCACCCTCCTCCACCTCGTCCGGCATACCCCACGCGGTCAGCCGCTCCACCGGCGCAAGGACCAGCACCACTTCCGCATCCCGACCGTCGAACGGCTGGGCACGCCGCAACACGTCCCGACCACCGAGCTCCTCCAGCTCGGGCGGGATGGAGCGCCTGGCCAGCCCGGACGGCAACCGCACCGGGGCGGCCACCCGCAGCCGCACCTCCGGATGCGGGTTGCCCCACCTGACCTCCGTCACCGTCCCGGACACGTACAGTGGCCGCTCCGTCCTGAAGTCCTCCCACCCGTGATGCAACGTGCCGAGGAGGAGATGTACGGCAGCGCCTCCGACAATCATCGACTTCATGACAGCCATCCTCACCACCCGACACGATTAGACCCGACCCAGAGCTAAATCCGGGCCGATTAATATCAGTGACATATGAACCTTCAGCAGCTGCGCTACGCGGTCGCTCTTGCCGAGGAGCTCAACTTCGGCCGGGCCGCGCTCCGCGAGGGCGTGCGGCAACCACCCTTCAGCCAGCAGATCGGCAAGCTGGAGGACGAGCTGGGCGTGCGCTTGTTCGAACGCACGACCAGGCAGGTAAGCCTCACCCCCGCGGGCGAGGCGTTCGTCGCCGAGGCCCGTGCGAGCCTGATCCACGCCGCCCTCGCAGCCGAGTCGGCCCGCCGGGTCGGAAGGGGAGAGGCAGGCCGGCTGTTGATCGGATTCGTCGGCTCGGCGACCAACCTCACTCTCCCGCGCGTGCTTCGCCGCTTCCGCGCCCGCTACCCCGGCGTCCAGGTCGAGCTACGCGAGCTGCCCACCGCACAGCAGGCCGAGGAGCTCCGGCAGGGCCTGCTCGACGTCGGCCTCCTGCACGCTCCGCTCGCCGGACCCGCCGCCGAGGTCCTGACCACCCACACCGTGGCTCGCGAACTGCTCCTCGCCGCCCTCCCCACCGACCACCCCCTCGCTCCGCGCGCGTCACTCCCGCCCACCGCCCTCGCCGGCGAGCCGTTCGTCATGTTCCCCCGCCGGCACGGACCCGCACTACACGACCAGATCATCAGAGCAATGGGCTTCGAGCCCAGGATCGTGCAGGAGGCCGTGCAGATGCAGACCATCGTGGGCCTGGTGGCGGCGGGGATCGGCGTATCCGTCGTGCCTGAGTCGGTGGCCCGCCTGCGCCGTGGCGACGTGGCCTTCCGCCCCCTGGCCCCACCGACCCGGGTGGTGACGCTGGACCTGACCTGGCGCACCGGCGACCCGAACCCGCTGGTCCGCAACTTCCGCTCCCTGTTCCGCTGAGGGCCCGTGATTCCGGTTGTTTATGGGAATCTCGAACGCGTCTACCCCGAACCGCCGGTGTGCTTGACTTCCGCCCCGTAACCACACCCTCTGGGAGGGTTCATGGGGGAGTTCGTGGGGATCTGATCCGCCGGATGGAGGCGGGAAATAGGCCCTGACCAGGACGCGCCCCGGGCTCGACGCGGCCATCGCCGAGGCGGGCGAGGACTGGGTCGGCCGCCAGGGCACCGCCGCGATCCACCGGACCTGGGCCCTCTACCACGAAGCGCACCAGGGCCTGAAGTGGCGCATCGACACCATCGAGCAGCTGGTGCCGGTACGCGAGCAAGGCATGCTCACGGCAGGCATGGCAAGTTCGGCTGGGGATTTGACGGGGTGCTCGCCGGCGCGGATGTGCACACGTCTTCAAGATTCCGCCGCGCTCGCCATGGGCAACCGCTTTCGCCGAGCGGTGCGTCGGCAGGCTCAGGCGGGAGTGCCTCGATCACCTGCTAGTTCACGGTGAGCGGCACCTGCGACAAGGTTCTGGCCGAATACGGGCGCCACTACAACGAGCACCGGCCACATCAGGCCCTGTCGCTACGGCCAGGTCGTCACGGTCGACGAACCCAGGGGTCCTGGAGCTGTAACACGGATCTGTCAATACCTCGCAAGTCACCTCCTTGGTGGACTCGGTGCAGACGCGGCAGCCGTTCCCGGGCGGAATCGTTGGAGGCATGCGACTATCCAGACTCCAAATGGCGGCGTTGACGGCGTCCGTGTTCACGTTCATCGCCGCATTGGCCACAGACGCGCTGCCGACTCTGTCCTACACCACCGGGTTCGCACCGCACTGGGTGACGGCAGCCGCAGCCCTGGCCGGTGCGGGCTTCGCTGTCTTCGAACGGCCGATCGTCGTGGGCTGGCTCTCGTCGGTGCTATTGCTCTGGTCGGCGGGTGGCCTGGTGCTCGACTGCTTCCGCGCATTCTTCGTGGTGACCGAGATACCGGCCGGGGAGTTCGCCCGGGTGGACGGGCCTGGGATGGCGAGACGAGCACTCAGTCTCGCTGCCACCGGGCTCGTTGGGACGCTGGTGCTGCGGCGCACCCAGCTGCCGAGCGGGCCGTGGCTCGGCTACACGGCATTCGCGCTCGGGTTCATCTATCCGACGGTCAAGCTGTACTGGTCGCTGGGCGGGTCGTTCCTGCGCCCCGCCGACTACTCCGAGGGACTTCCGTACGGCGAGTTGATCATGCTGGCCATCGGGGCGATCGGATCGTTGGCCCTTGTTCAGGCATGGGGGAGGCGGCTTCCGCGCAGGCTGGTGCTGTTCGGCGGTTGGACGGGAGCCGCTATGTTGAGCACCATGGGGAGCATGTCCGTGTTCGGCACCCTCTCGCAGCTCATGGGCGTGACCGACGGGCCGGTGCCGCTCGGTGACGCCTCAGCGGTCGTCATGGTCTCCTGCGTATACGGGAGCTGGCTGCTGTTCGGGCTCGCGGTGGCCGGAGCCACCCTGGCCTACCAGCGGCAGACCGCCAGGGTGCTCACGCGGTGATGCGGTGGGTGGCGGGGGCGCACACGTTCGACGCTGTGGCCGCGTTCGTGGTCGGGGTACCGCTGTTCCTGCTCTCGGTCGTGGTGGCGGTGCTGTCGCTGCCAGGGGAGCGGGCAGCGATCCTGGTGGCGGCCTGCCTGCTGGCGCATGTGGCATTCGCCTTCCGCCGGGACCTGCGCGCATTCCTTGTGATCGCCGTGGCGCTGGCCGTACAAGCAGTCGTGACCGGGCTCTTCATCGTCTTGCCGACCGTCGTGATCTTCCCGCTCGCCCTCTACTCCTGCACCGCGTACGGCAGGTCGTACCTACCCGTGGTCGTGGGACTGGCGGGGGCGGGACTGGCCGCGGCCAGGTTCGCCACAGACTCCAGCGTCGCGGCCGCCCATCTGGGACCGAATCCGTGGATGCTGCTGGGTCTCCTGGTGGCCATCGTGGTGGCGGCCTGGGGGCTTGGCCTGTACCGCAGGACTCAGCTCGCCTACGTCAAGCTCCTCAAGGAACAGGCCAGCGTGTCAGCCGCTCAGGCCACCCTGGCGGAACGGGCCAGGATCGCCCGCGAGATGCACGACGTGGTGGCCCACGCCCTGGCCGTCATCGTCGCCCAGGCCAGAGGTGGGCGACTGATCCCCGACCGCGCCACCGAGGTGCTGGCCACGGTGGAGGAGACCGGACGCCAAGCGCTCACCGAGATGCGCGGCCTGGTCGGTGTGCTCCGCGCGGACACCGCCGCCGGCCCCGAGGCCAGCGATCTCCGGCCGCAACCGGGCCTGCCCGAACTCCCGGAGCTGCTGGATCGGACTCGCGCGGCCGGGCTCGCGGTGACCATGACCACCTCCGGTAGGGCCCGGCCGATCGGGCCGGGGGCGGAGCTGGCGCTCTACCGGGTGGTCCAGGAGGCGTTGACCAACACGCTCAAGCACGCGGGCGGCGGAGCGAGCTCGTCGGTCAGATTGTCGTGGACGCCGGTGAACCTGGAAGTGACCGTGGCGGACGACGGCCGGGCTCCCGTGCCGACCGAGGGCACGGCGCCGGGCAACGGGCTGGCCGGGATGCGCGAGAGAGTGCTGGCAGTCGGTGGCACGCTCTTCGCCGGAGCCGCAGAGGAGCGGGGCTTCGTGGTGACGGCCCGCTTGCCGTACCAGAAGGGCGCAGTGTGACGATCCGGGTGTTTGTGGTGGACGATCAGGACCTCGTCCGTACCGGTACGATCATGGTCATCCAGGCTCAGGGCGACATGACTGTCGTGGGGGATGCGCGCGACGGCCTCGACGCCCTGACCAGGCTCGGGAAGGTCGTCGCCGACGTGGTGCTCATGGACGTGCGGATGCCTGTCCTCGACGGTGTGGAAGCCACCCGCAGGCTCCTGGCCGGGACCGGGGCTGGGCCCAAGGTCATCATGCTCACTACGTTCGACCTGGATGAATACGCCTTCGCCGCGCTCCGTGCGGGCGCTTCGGGGTTCCTGCTCAAGGACGCGCCCGCCGAGGAGATCGTGGCGGCCATCCGGACCGTGCACGAGGGTGACGCGGTCATCGCACCCTCCACCACGCGGCGGCTGCTCGACCACGTCGCCCCCACCCTGCCGCTGCAGGCCAATCCGTCCATTCCCCTCACGGACCGCGAGCGGGAGGTCCTCCAGCACATCGCGCAGGGCGAGACGAACGCCGAGATCGCCGGGCGCCTCTTCCTCTCGGAGGGCACGGTCAAGACCCACGTCGGTCGCATCCTGGCCAAGCTCCAGCTCCGCGACCGCGTCCAGGCGGTCATATGGGCCTACGAACACGGCCAGGTGCCCCGCATATGAGCTCTGCACGGATCGCGGCCAGATCCGGGAGAGTCGATAGCGGCGGAAGTCGCTGTCTCGCCAGAGAGGCGGCCTCGATGGCATAGGGCCGAAGGCTTCGCTTTCAAGATCATTTGCGATGATCTGCGACAGGATATTTGTGGGATTCGTCCGGGCTTCAGCTGAAGTAGGACGAGAGCCGCAGCGGCGGCCTGGATGATCCGGCTCAAATCGAGGCTGACTCGCCAACCCGGACCCCAGCTGACCCCGAAGAACGAGACGATCACGCCTGTCACCCGACCCGCTGGCTGACCTCGACATCCTCACCCTGTACCGCGTCAAGACGCCGTTATGACCCTCTGAGTTGTGGTTTGACTGAGTCCGCCAGCGCGGACAAGCTCACGCCTTGTGGCTGTTCGCCTACTGGATCTGGTCACGGTCCGCGTGTAGCTGTCCAGTCCCGACCGGCGCGGCAAGGTCCTGGAACTCCTGGCCGCCCCATGGGGCTCAATAATAGGCTTCGGTGTCTGACCTGCCGGTTCTCGGCGGTTTCAGTTGGCGACCCGGTACTCGTTGATGAGGCCGCCGAGGATGGATCTGCGGTGGACTCGGTGGCCGGCCAGGTCGATGGGGGTTGGCGTCCGGTTTCGCTTGCGACGGGGACAACTGTCCGATGCCGCGGTGAGGCCGAGCCGTGTTGTAGTGCTCAAGTAGCGGGTGAGGGTTCGGCGCAGATGGCGCTCGTTGAGGATGAGCATCCAGTCCAGGAGGTCGCGGCGTAGGGTGGCGTGTGAGGTTGACGGTGTCCACGTGCAGGAAGTCGACGGCGACGATGTGCTCGGCCTGAGTGGTCAGGAACTGCTTCCACGTCGGCCCGCTGCGGCGCGGAGCGGGGCCGATCCCGGCCCGGTTCAGGATGTTCCGCACGGTCGAGGCGGCGGTCTTGTGGCCGAGGCGGGTCAGTTCACCGTGGATGCGCCGATGGCCCCAGCGGGGGTTCTCCGCGGCCATGCGCAGGATGAGTGCCTTGACCCCAGGCGCGGTGGTTGGCCGTCCGGGACGGCGACGGTTGCCGTCATCTCGTTATCGGGAATACATTCTCCCAGCGTTGGCGGGGTATCAGGTGCGAGAGCGCCGCCAGCCACAAGCGGCGGCTGGTTCGCAGCGCACCCCAAGATCGTCGTCGGCCGGGTCAAGCTCGCCCGACAGGCCGACAACCTTTCGTGAAGTGATTTTGCGGCGATTCTATCCGGCAGGCGCAACGGCCGAGCTGGGCTGTTGGGAAGACACGAGACCAAATAACTTCACGGAAGGGTCATTTCCTGAAGCGAATCGGTGTCCTGCGATTTCGCGTCCTTCGTCACCGGGTTCTGCGGGAAGTCGACGGTGATGTCGAGGCCGCCGCCGGCCCGGGCGGCGACCGTGATCCGTCCCCGGTGAGCGAGGGTGACCGCGCGCACGATCGATAGCCCCAGCCCCAGCCCGTCGGTACGGACGCGGGTGCCCTGCCCGTGCACGAACGGTTCCAGCAGCGTCTCCGCCTCGCCGGGCAGGACCGGGCGGCCGGTGTTGGAGATCCGCAGGATGGCGCGCCCGCCCGCCTTACCCGTGTCGACGACCAGCCGCCCGCCCGCCACGTTGTAGCGGACCGCGTTGTCGACCAGGTTGCCGACCATCCGTTCCAGCAGGACCGGTTCGCCGCTGACCGGCGCCGGCCGGAGCTCGCATCGTACGGCGACGCCGGCGGCGGCCGCCCGCGCTCCGGCGGCGTTGAGGGCGGCGGCCGCGACAGCGGCCAGGTCGACTGGCTCCCGCGCCGCGAGCCCGGCCTGGCTGCGCGCCAGCAGCAGCAGCCCGTCCAGGACACGCTGCACGTGCTCGACGGCGCCGCGCACGTCGCCGGCCATCGCGAGCAGCTCGGCACGGCTGGGATCCCCGTCCAGGGTGACGTCGATCGCCGTGCGCGCGGTGGTCAGCGGCGTACGCAGCTCGTGGGCGGCGTTGGCGGTGAACAGCCGCTGACTGTCCAGGATCCGGTCCCGCTCGAAGACGCCGCGCTGGATGCGGTCCAGCATCCCGTTCACTGTGCCCGCCAAAGCGGCCAGCTCGTCGGCGGGAGCGGTGACCGGCACCCGCTCGGTGAGGTTCTCGGCCGACAGGCGCCGGGCGGTGGACGAGATGACGCGGATCGGCCGCAGCACCCGGCCGGCCACCAACCAGCCCAGTACGGCGGCCAGGGCGGTCACCACGATGAGCGCCAGAACGGCCTGGGGCAGCAGCGCGGACAGAGTGGCGGTCTGCACCCGGTCGGCGAAAACTTGCAGATCCACGGCTGTCGGCATCGGCGGGGGAGTGCCCGATGGGCCAGTGCCGCTCCGGTCCAGGCGGGTGAAGAAGGTGCCGCGGCGCATCAGCAGGTAGGTTAGCCCGGTCAGCGCGGCGCCGGCGGCCAGCACCAGGGCGGTCTGCAGCAGAGTGAGCCGGGCCCGGGCAGTCAGCCGGGCCATCCTGAGTCGGACCACGCCTCATCCTCCAATTCGGTAGCCGGCGCCGGTGACGGTCTCGATCAGCGGCGGGTCGCCGAGCTTGCGGCGCAGCGTGCCGACGGTGATCCGGACCGCGTTGGTAAACGGGTCCGCGTACTCGTCCCACACCTTGTCCAGCAGGGTTTCCGCGCTGACCACATCACCGCTGGCGGCGATCAGCTGCTCGAGCACGCCGAACTCCTTGGGCGTCAGACGCAGCAACTGCCCGTCCCGCTCGGCGCTCCGCCGGGCCGGATCCAGGGTCACGCCTGCGGCGCGCAGCACCGGCGGGCGGGCCGGTGCACTGCGCCGTACCAGGGCGTGCACCCTGGCGACCAGCTCGGAGAACGCGAACGGCTTGCCCAGGTAGTCGTCCGCGCCCAGCATCAGCCCGCCTACTCTGTCCTCAACGGCGTTGGATGCGGTCAGCATCAGCACCCGCGACACCCCCCGCTGGACGAGCCGGCGGCACACCACGTCGCCGTGTACGACCGGCAGGTCCCGGTCCAGGACCACCACCTCGTACGGCGTGATCTCGCACTTGTCCAGCGCGCTTTGGCCGTCGAGGGCGACATCGACGGTGAAGCCGTGCTTGCGCAGCCCGGCCTCGATGTACCCGGCGAGGGGCTGCTCGTCTTCGACCAAGAGCACACGCATCCGGGCAGTATCGCAACACCGGCATATGGGACACGTATGGTCCGCCGATCGCCCACCGATAAGCGCCGGCCGGTAGATGTGATCGCTGGCAAGGCCCGCCGGGCCGGCCTAGACGACGAAAGCATCGAGGCCCTGTTCATGACCACCTTTCGGACCACCACTCAGGAGGACATAGCGTGACTTCTGTCCTGCAGGCCCAGGCGCTGGGCAAGAAATACGGCAAGCGCTGGGCGCTGCGCGAGTGCACCGTCGACATCCCGGCGGGCCACGTCGTCGGGCTGGTGGGGCCCAACGGAGCCGGCAAGACCACGCTGCTGAAGCTGGCCGGCGGCCAGCTCCAACCGACGGCGGGCGCCATCACCGTGCTCGGCGGCCGGCCTGCGGGCACGCCCGCGCAGCTGGCCAGGGTCGGGTTCGTCGCCCAGGACACCCCCGTCTACGCGGGACTGACCGTCGCCGATCACCTGCGACTGGGGGCACGGCTCAACCCCCGCTGGGACGCCATCATGGCGCGGGAGCGCATCGCGCGGCTCGGTCTCGATCCCACCCACCGGGCGGGCAAGCTGTCCGGCGGCCAGCGCGCCCAGCTCGCCCTCACCCTGGGCCTGGCCAAACGGCCCGAGCTGCTGATCCTGGACGAGCCGGTCGCCTCGCTCGACCCGCTGGCCCGCCACGAGTTCATGCAGGGGCTGATGGAGGCCACCGTCGAGCACCAGTTCAGCGTGGTGCTCTCCTCCCACCTGGTCTCCGACTTGGAAAGGACATGCGATTACCTGATCGTGCTCGTCGAATCGCGCGTGCAGGTGGCCGGGGAGGTCGACAGGCTGCTGGCCACCCATCACCGGCTCACCGGCCCGCGCCGCGACCCCGACCGGGTCCCCGCCGACCAGCACGTGATCTCCGCGCGCCACACCGAGCAGCAGAGCACATTCGTGGTCCTTACCGACGCCCCGATCCACGACCCCGCCTGGACGGTCAGCCGGCTCAGCCTGGAGGACCTCGTCCTGGCCTACATGGAAAAGCAGACCGCCGACAACCGGCGAGCCGCGCTGGAGGTGCAGCGATGATCTGGCTGACCTGGCGCCAGTTCCGCGGCTCGGCCGCGATGATGGCCGCCGTACTCGGCGTACTCGCCGTCGCTCTGGCCGTGACCGGCCCGGGACTGGCCTCTGCCTACTCCGCAGGGATCGCCGACTGCGCCACGGACAACACCTGCGAGAACTTCTACAACCGCTTCTTCGGCGAGTACAACCTCCCGTTCATGGCCCTGACCCTCGTCGTGCTGATCCTGCCCGCCCTCGTCGGGCTCTTCTGGGGTGCACCGTTGATCACCCGCGAGCTGGAGGCGGGCACACACCTGCTGGTGTGGAACCAGAGCATCACCCGCGGCCGCTGGCTGGCGGTCAAGCTCGGGCTCACCGGGCTGGTGGCCGTGGCCGCCGCCGGCCTGTGCGGCCTGATGGTGACCTGGTGGTCCGACCCTCTGGACGAGTCGGCCGCCGAGGGCATGGCCCTGATGGCTCCCCTGGTGTTCGGTGCGCGCGGCATCGCCCCGATGGGGTACGCGGCCTTCGCCTTCGTTCTCGGCGTGACCGTGGGTATGGTGGTGCGCCGCACGCTGCCCGCCATGGCCCTCACCCTGGCCGTTTTCGCAGCGATCCAGCTCGCCTTGCCGACGATGGTCCGTCCCCATCTGATGGTCCCGGTGACCGCGACCTTCGAGCTCGGCATGGTGAACATGGAGAGCCTCAGCATCCCCCGGGAGGGAGGCGCGGCCCCGCGGTTGTTTTTGAGGGAGGCCGTTCCCGGCCATCCGGGTTCCTGGGTCCTGACCAACGAACTGCTCGACCCATCCGGAGGCGTGATATCCGGCGGCAGCGGCGGCGCCGGAGCCGTCGTCAATGTCTCCTCGACGTCGGGACCCTGCGCACCGGGGAGTGCGGCGGCGGGCGCCGGGGACGGCTGCTTGGGCGAGGTCAACCGCCTCGGCTACCGGCAGCAGGTGACCTACCAGCCCCTTGAGCGCTTCTGGCTGTTCCAGTGGATCGAGACCGGGATCTATGCCCTGCTCACCATCGGTCTGACGTGGTTGTCGTTCTGGTGGATCCGGAGGCGCCTGTCATGACCGTCTACAGGGCCGCGACCGCCGGGCTCGCACTCCTGCTGGCCGCGGCCTGTACGGCGCCGACGGCGCCGCGCAGCGAGTCGAGCGCGGCAGGCAGTACGGTCTGCGCGTCGCCTCAGGGCCGCCTTCCGGCACAGACGCCCACCACGATCGACGTCATCGAGCAGGCGTACTTCTGCATTCTGGGCAACTACTACAGCGGCGCCACGCTGGACGCCCGCTCGCTGCTGACCGCCGGGTTCATCGCGTTGACGCGGGAACTCAACCTCAGCGGGCGTGATGTGTCCGAGGCGACCATGCCGGCGTTGACCGGTGACCGGGAAGCCGACTGGACCGCTTTCGAGTCCGTCTATCGGAAGGTCACCGCTCAGGTTCCCGACCTGAGCGACAAGCTGGCCGTCGTCACCCTTGAGGCCATCGTGGCCGCCCTCGGCGACAATCACGCTAGGTGGGTGCACGACGTCGGAGGGGCGCCCCCCGACTACTATGACGGTGACGGCTACGGCCTGGGTCTTCAGGCGAGCGTCAACGGACCTCAGGTGAACGGCAACCCCGGCGCCGCGCTTCCCCCGCTGTTCGTCACCACCGTGGAGGGCGGCGCGGCGCAGGCCACTGGAGTGCGTCCGGGTGACATCATCGAATCGATCGACGGATCAGCGCCCTTCCTCGATGGGAAGCCCACTAACGCGATCGCCGCGCTCTACCCGCAGTACCCCGAAGCCGGACCGGTCGAGCTGCGGCTTTTGCGGCAGAGCACCGGCCGCCGCTGGAGTGTGACGCTCAAGCCCGGCGTTTACGAGCGGGATCTGGCCGCCTTGCAAGGGGTGACGTCGAAGCTTCTGGAAGACGGTATCGCCTATGTGCGGTTGCGCGGGTTCGCTCCCGACGCCGGGGACAGGGTGTTCAAGGCGATCTCCCGGCTGCGCGCCGGCCGGACGCTCACTGGTGTCGTGCTGGACCTGCGAGGCAACGGCGGCGGCAGCGCCACTGAAGCGATCCGGCTGGTGAGTGCTTTCGTCCATGGCAAGGTCACCGCCTACCTGTGCACTGTGGACGCCAAGTGCGAAGCCCTGCGGACCGACGGCACCGTCAAGCTGCTCAACCTGCCGCTTGCGGTGCTCACCGACCGCAGTTGCGCCTCGGCGTGCGAGCACTTCAGCTCCGCGGTCAAGGACCTGGGCATCGGCCAGCTGGTCGGCACCAGGACTGCCGGTGTCATCTCCGGCCCCTCGGAGCCGTTCCAGCTCAGGAACAACACCATGCTGGCCTTCCCCACCAGGCATCACCTGGGGCCGAACCGCGAGACGCTCGACCGGATCGGCGTGCCGCCCGACCACCATGTGCCCTTGACCCCGAAGGACGCGGCCGCCGGGCGCGACCCCGCCCTGGCCAAGGCGCTGACCCTACTGGAGAAGTGAATGGACCTCTCGATGAGACAGATCCTGGCAATCGCCGCAGGGCTGGTCGTCTTCGCCGCGTCCGCCTGCTCCGCGCCCACGCCGCCCCGGTCGGCTACCAGCCCGTCGGCCACGCCCACCGGTCCGGCCGTCCTGCCCGCGCCTACCGGCGACCATCCGGTCGGCACCACCATCCTGTATGTGAACGACACCTCCCGCCCCGATCCCTGGAACCTCAACGCCGAAACCAGGGAGCTCAAGGTCACCCTGTGGTATCCAACCGAGCAGGAGGACGGGGAGCGGGCGCCGTACATGACGCCGAAGGAGTCGGAGCTCTTCCTGAAGGGCTCCGAGATCACGGGTGTGCCGTCTGACACGCTGAGCAAGACGCGGACGAACGCCATCAAGGACGCCGAACCCGCGGGGAAGAAGCTTCCGCTGGTGGTGCTCTCTCCCGGCTTCACCAAGCCGTTGAGCTCACTCACGACCTTGGCGGAGGAACTGGCCAGCCGGGGGTACGTAGTGGCCGGGATCGACCACACCTACGAGAGCTACGTCACGACCTTGTCCGATGGTCGGGCCGCAGAGTGCCTCGCGTGCGACAGCGACACCGACCCTGGCTTCGGCACGAGGGTGGTCCAGGGCCGGGCGGCCGACGTCTCCTTCGTGCTCGACCAGCTGCCAGCGAAGTGGGACGGTTCCGGCCTGATCGACAAGTCCAGGATCGCGATGGTCGGCCAGTCGATCGGCGGGTCCGGCGCCATGGCGGCCATGGTGAAGGACTCCCGCGTACGTGCCGGGATCGACATGGACGGCAGCACCTACGCCCGGATCCCCAAGAGCGGATTCTCCCGGCCGTTCATGTTCATCGGTTCGGGGCAGCACGTCCCCGGCGGCAGCGACTCTTCGTGGGACCGTGACTGGAAGCTGCTGACCGGGTGGAAGCGCTGGATCGTGGTGACGGATACAGACCACCAGGCGTTCACTGACATTCCGCTGGTGGGGCCCTCTCTCGGCATCAAGCCCGTCTACGGCGTCCTGCCCGCGAAGCGCAGCGCCGAGATCGCCCGCACATACGTGGCGGCCTTCCTCGACCAGCACCTGAAGGCGCGACGGCAGCCACTCCTGGACAAGCCGTCAACGCAGTACCCGGAGGTCAAGCTTTGCCCGGAGAATTGCGGTCAATCCTGATGCCCGACACGCTCCCTGAAGCCACCGGGGGATGTTGACCACAGCTCGCCCAGGCTCAGAAGACGCGAAAAGAGAGCGACACCGCGCGCCGACCGGGCCTCATCGGCAGCAGCTGCGACGGCACACCCGCACCCAAGAAGTGAACAGCCCCGCCTGGGTAGCCCCGGCGTCCGGGCGACCCCAACACAAACGCGATGGAGATCGACATGGAAAACGCCACAAAACAGAAGCGCTCGCGCAGGAGCATCGCGCCGGCCGTCGCGCTGGCCGCCGTCGCATTGGCCGGCGCTGCCTGCGGGAGCGGCCATGAATCCGGCACGTCCGCGATGCTTAAGCAGGCCGACTCAGTGGCCTTCGCCAAGTGCGTCCGCGAGAACGGCGTGCCGGACTTCAAGGACCCGGCGCCGGGCGTGGGCATGGGAGAAGGGATCGACCTCAACTCCCCGACGTTCAAGAAGGCCGTCGAAGCCTGCGAAGACGTCATGCCCACTCCATTTCTGCGGAACAACACCGACGAGAACTGGTCCACGGCGGACAAACGCACGTACGCCGCGTGCATGCGCAGCAACGGCGTGCCGTCGTTCCCCGACCCCGACAGAAGCGGCGCTTTCAAACTCGACGACAACGACCCCAACACACCGCGGTTCAAGAAGGCCGAGCAGGCCTGCAAGCAGCACCAGCCGCAGAACATCCCGAGCATGACCCCCAGCAAGACCGGCGGCAGTTGAGCGTGATCCGCCGGACGGACACACTGGTGGCCGAAGGCGTCTGGGAACCGAAGTCTCGCGATTGACCGACCGGTCGCGTCCTCCACGCCTGGATGGGCTGGCGAACAGCACCCGCGACTGGGACGGACCGTCGTCGCGTCCGGGGTGCCGTGGGCTTTGTACGGCCCGGCGCGTCGGCAAGTGCCACAGCAGCGGACCTCCCCTTCTCAGCTCATGAAGGCCATGCTCTCGCAGCTCAACGCCATGACCTGCTGACAACGACGGTTGTTGAGCTTCTTGTCCGGGCGTGTCGGGCCCGGCGATGGCACGCGGCGGGACGACCGAAAGGGTCAACCGATCATCTCGAGTAAGAGGAAGTCGATCGCCCGGCCCATTGACCAAGATCACCCCATCCACCGAGGCCAGGCGCAATACAGCCGTCAGTGTAATCAATCTCGATCAATCAACCGTACAACTCCCGGACGCTGGCGGTCTGCACGGATGAGGGAAGGGTTGGAACTTCCCCCTGGTTGGTGGACACGCTGGTGTGTCCCGGCTCTGCGATCGGCGGAGGCCTTCCCTCACGCGAACGCACAACACGTCGAGGCGTCCCCGGCTTCCATGATCAGCACGGAGGTGTGAGGACCATCGGGCTGCTGCTGGGACGTACGTCCGCGGCATGTCGCGGACCGCGGTCGACGATCCCCATCCTTCATGAACGGTTGGAGTGTGCCCGAAGGTTGGCCTAACCTGAAAGGCGAGGGGAGTACTTCCCAAGCGCCGGCCCGGTCAATACGGACCTCCAGCAGCGTCCCCGGACGGCCGCCCGCCTGATGCGGGTGAAGGAGACCTCGAACAGCCAAACGCGTTCGAGGAGGCTCCATTGTCCGGGCGGACGACTGTACTGACCGAGCTCGAAACCATCGGCTCACCACTCCTGTGGGCCGTCACCCTGGCCGCACTCGCGCTGCTCCTGGCGATGGACTTCACGCTGACGCGGCGGCCGCACGAGGTGCGGATGAGGGAGGCGCTCGGATGGTCGGTCTTCTACCTGGCGCTGCCCCTGGTCTTCGGCCTCTACGTGTGGCAGGCGTTCGGGTCGGGGGTGGCAGTGGAGTTCTTCACCGGGTACGTGGTGGAGAAGTCGCTGTCGGTGGACAACCTGTTCGTGTTCATGCTGCTGCTGACCGCCTTCGCGGTCCCGGCCGAGCTGGCCCAACGCGTCCTGCTGTACGGCATCATCGGCGCCCTGGTGCTGCGCGCGATCTTCATCGCGCTCGGCGCGGCCGTCCTGCAGAGCGGCACCTGGGCATTCCTCCTGTTCGGCGGCATCCTGATCGTCACCGCCGGCAAGATCCTCAAGGAGGCGCTGCGAGGGAAGGAGCAGGAAGTCGACATCGGCTCCATGCGCACCATCCGGCTGCTGCGGCGCTTCATGCCGGTCACCGACGACTACCGCGGCTCCCAGCTGATCGTCCGCGTTGGCGGCCGCCGCGCCCTGACCCCGCTGGCGCTGGCCATCGTGGCCGTCTTCGCCACCGACATCGTCTTCGCCGTCGACTCGGTGCCGGCCGTCTACGGCGTGACCGAAGACCCGTTCCTCGTCTTCGCCACCAACGCCTTCGCGCTGTTGGGCCTGCGCGCGCTCTACTTCGTGCTTCTGGGCGTTCTGGCCAAGCTGCGCCACCTCAATCACGGCCTCGGCCTCATCCTGGCCTTCATCGGCGTCAAGCTCGTCCTGCACTGGGCCCACGGCATCTGGACCTGGGTACCGGAGATCCCGACCATGGCCTCGCTGACGGTGATCGTCGCGGTCCTGGTCACCGTCACGGTCACGAGCGTGTACGCCAACCGCCGCTCTGTCCGGCACGTCTCCGCGCATGACCAACACTGATCTCGGCTTCGCGGCCGCCGCGATGGCGTGACGTCACGTGGCAGCCCATCCGGCCTCTGCGGCGTTGACCCCGCGGCGGGCCGGGCGGATAGTGGAAAACAGCACGGAGGGGAGTACCCGCCGTCCGACAGCCGATCGTCACCCCGATCGTCACCACGGCCTTTCCCAAGGGCCCGGCGGGGTGGCCCTGTCGCCTGAAGCGCAGGGTGCGGGAAGACCTTCGTCCTCGTGATCGCATGCCACCGCGAGGCGAAGGGAGAGTCGTGATGTCGCTCGCTGTCGGCCTCGGCTCGGGCCTGCCGTCGACGGCCTCGTCCGCCAGGATGCCTACGATTTGGTGGGGACCGCCGCCGACCTGACACGCCCGTTCGCCTTCTGCAGGATGGGCTGGGGTGTGCGCCGAACACGGTCAGCATCCTCGTCGCGGTCGGCGGCACGACCCCGCGCAGTCCGCCTCGGCCCCGATCCGTGCGGGTTGCCGCGGCAGGCGATGACCGGTTTGATCCCGCGGTGCCGCGGCAGGCGGCGGTACTTGTCGTGGTCGTGGTCGTGGCCGCGGTCGGCATGACGGCCGCCGGGCTCGCGGTGGGGGCGCCGCGGATCGGCTTGACCCTGTCCGACAGCGGCAGGAGGGTGTCGCTCGCTCCAACAGACCATCAGGGGCGGCTCGGCAGACACCCCCACGACCCTGTCGAGATTCCATATCCATCGCCCGCCGCCACGCCAGGGGATACGAGCCTCCGGCCTGTTCCACGTGGACCCGTCCAGACGCTCCGGGACATCGCCGGGACATCGCCCGGGCGGCAGGTGTCAGGTCACGAAGACGAGGAGCGCGACGATCACCGCATTGAGGACGAGGCCGAAGGCGGTGGGCAGCCAGCGACCGCGTTGCCTTGCCGTGGGCAGCTCTCGCCAGCGGGCCACATGCAGGGCCGTGCCCGCCGCGGTGGCCGCCGCCACGAGGATGAACAGGGCGAAAGGCACCGTGCCCCAGGCTCCGGCCAACCAGGCCACCCAGAGCATCAGGGCGGCGTTGGCCGTCGCGCTGACGATCCCGAGCCGGTCGGCCTGGGGGCGGTTACGGGTGGGCGTGCGGCGGGTCGCCAACTCCCACGAGGTCACGAGCGCGGCGAGGAGCAGCCCGGCGGTGATCGTGAGGAGGAGCGGATCGCCGGACGCGGGCCGGGGCCCGTCGTGGCCGAGCAGCCGCAGGCCCACGTGGTCGACGTCCTTGTCGGTGTTGCCCAGCACGACCACGCCCCGCCCGCCCGCGCGGTCGAATCCGACATATGCGCGGAAGCCGCCGGTGCCGCCGTTGTGCCAGGTGACCTGGCCCTTCGCGGTCGTCGTCGTGTACCAGCCGTAGCCGATGCGGCTGGTGTCGTCGTCGGTGAAGCGGGGCGTCGCCGCGTCGGCCCCCGGGGCGCCGCCCTTCAGCATCGCGTCGATCAGGAGGGCGAGGTCGGCACTCGTGGACCAGACGCCGATGCCCGCCGGGGCGTAGCCGTCACTCGTCCATGGGGCCGCCTCGTGCCCGGCCTCCACGTACCCGTGCGCCCTGCCCGCCGGCGGAGTGGAGGTGGTGGTGGCCTTCATGCCGAGCGGTTCGAGCACCCGCCGCTTCAGCAGATCGGCATAGGGCAGCCTCGCTCGCTCGCCGAGCGCGTGCCCGAGCACGGACATGCCGAGGTTGGAGTAGGCGACCGTGCCGCGCCCGGAGAGCTCGGCGGTGCCGGCCGCCTCGCGCACGTCGGAGACGCCCTGTCCGGCGTAGGGGTTGCCGTGGGTGTAGTTCGCGGCGGCCCCCCGTACCAGCGGGCCGAGACCACCGGCCAGCCTGGGCAGGCCGGAACGGTGGCTGGCCAGTTCCTCGTAGGTGATCGAGCCCTTGAGACCGGCTACCGGAGAACGCGGGTCGAGTCCGTCTCTCGCGACCATGTCGGCGAGGACCATGCCGGTGAGCACCTTGCCGACCGAGCCGATCTCGAACAGGGTGGACGCGTCAACAGGGCGTGGCGCGGGACCGCCCATGTCGCCGACGCCCGCCGTGCGGACGACACCGTTCTCGATCAGCGCCACGGACAGCGCGCGGTAGCCGTCGGATCCGGCCGCTCGCCGTACTGCCTCGCCCAGCGCCTGATCGCCGGTCGTCGCGGACCCCAGCCGCGGCGGCGCTGGCGCGGCGGCGAAGGCCACGACGGCGGCCAGCCCCGCCGCGACAAGGGCGGACGTCAGCCGGCCTGGTGTCAGCCCACGGCCACTCCGCTGAAACATGGAACGCATCCCCTCTCAAGATCGGATCGAATCGCTTCGGCTGCTGTGATCGGCCCCAGGGGGTACCGCACGGTCCGCGCCACGCGGCACGGCTCGCCACCGGAGCCGGTCCGCGAGCGACGGAACCGCGACCTTCACCCGGTGAGCGGCGCGGGAACAGCGACTCCTCCCAGCAGGCGGCGCGGGGTCGCCCGCCTGACCACCCCGGCCAGGCGGTATGCGTGCTCGGCGGATACCGGCCACAGGGGAGCGCCAGGGCGCGGCGGGAGATGGCAGCCGGGACGCGGCGGGTCAGCTCTGGCGGTCAGCCGCGACGGGAGAAGTAGACGAGCGCGACCACATGGGACA
Source organism: Nonomuraea sp. bgisy101 (assembly GCF_057708945.1). Classification (NCBI taxonomy): domain Bacteria; kingdom Bacillati; phylum Actinomycetota; class Actinomycetes; order Streptosporangiales; family Streptosporangiaceae; genus Nonomuraea; species Nonomuraea sp. bgisy101. Next base: position 134,376 of record NZ_JBYITD010000023.1, on the reverse strand, counting down.
CCCCCGCGACGGCTGCCAGGAGGGCGAACGGCGTGGCATCCTCCCCGCGCCAGAGCTGTACGAAGAACCCGCCGATCAGCACCGTGCTGAGCACATGGGCCATGGCGCCGCGGGCGCGCAGCTCGTTGAGCCTGCGCCGCTCGTCGCCCAACTCCCCGCTCAGCATGGCGGTGGTCTCGCTGCGCTTGCGCGTCAGCAGCAGGAAGGTGGCGTAACCGACCATGACCCCGACGAGCGCGAGCCCGACGACGACGTCACCGCGGGCCATGACCGGCACGCCCATCAGCAGGCCGAGCAGGAGGCAGATCACCGGGAAGAACCAGCGGTTAGTCGTCACAGTGGAAGATCTCCTCGACGGATCGGCCAAAGAACCGGGCCAATCGGATGGCGAGCGGAAGCGAAGGGTCGTATCGGCCTTGCTCGATGGCATTGATCGTTTGCCTGGAGACACCGAGACGCTCCCCGAGGGCCTGCTGGGAGAGCCCGGCGGCGTTGCGCAACTCTCTGATGTCGTTGTCCACAAACGTAAAGCTCCCTTTACCTCGACCCTCTGATGGAAAGTATCCTTGACACCGCTCGGATGTCAAGCGAGCTTTACTTCGCGAGCACGCGCACGTGGTCGACCGGCATGGGCCGCACACGCGAGGTGGCCGCCGCCAACGCGTGTGGCGGCCCGCCGCTGAGACGCCTGGGGCAGGCCGCAGCGGACACGCCTGCGGCGGCCCATCGCCGACGGCCACGTTCGGCGACGGGAGAATCCCCGGCGCCCAGGTGGCGGCGTCGGTATCGCCCCGGTGAACAACGGCCGCCCGTCCGGGTGGCGGCGCGTCCGGTGCTCGGTCGGTTCGACCCCCAGGCTGTGAGAGGAGCTGTGGCACGCCGGAGGCGATCCCCGGCGGCCGGCCGCCGGGATCCCCGGGAACGTGCCTCCCTCGCGCCCTGCCTGCCGACGCGCGGAGCGACCTGCGTCACCGCATCCCGAGGGACGCGGTGACGAGCGTCAGAGGGGACCGAGCGGGAGCGCCAGGGCCCCGGCCGCGACGCCGCAAGCATCTGCCGCTGTGTCTGATCGGCGATTCCGGGACGGGGTGATCTTCATGAGGTGCTGCTCAGCCCTGGGGCGACCCTGTCGCGCTCGCCCGCGCCATGTGGCCGCTGCCCGGGATCTCCGAGCGCCACCACCGGCTCCCCGCGGTCGCCCGGCCCAGGCTGGAGCGCCTCCAGGCGTTTCGCCCTGAATGCGGCCGACCAGGCGTTGGCGGACCACCGCCGGCCACGGCGACGGCAGGCGAGGCGGTACGGCACACCCTCTCACGGCTGAAATAGCCGACATATGGCCATCGGACTACTTATAGTGATCGCGTGGAACCGGATGATCTGTGCAGTCACCTGGTCATTCTCGGCTTACAGCCCCAAGTGGCTCGGGTCTATGTTCACCTGCTCTCGATGCGGCACGCGACCGAGGCATCGCTGGCCGAAGCTCTGGACATCAGACCCGAGCAGGCGCGGTCCGCGTTCAAGGAGCTCACCACCTGGGGCCTGGTGGGACGGCACGACGCGGGCGACTGCTTCCGCGCGGTCGTGCCCGAGGTGGGCCTCGACGCCCTGGTACGGCGGCGGCAGGCCGACGTCGAGCGGGCGCGCATCGCCGTGGGTCACGCCTTCGAGACCCATCGCAGGTCGGTCCGCAGGACGGACGTCGAGTCGCCGGTCGAGGTGGTCACCGGCCCGGCGGTGAAACTGCGCATCCGCCAACTCGTCAACGGAGTCCGGCACGAGATCCGGCGGCTCGACCGCCCGCCGCACCTGTTCGGGGCCGTCAACAGGGCCGAGATCGAGCAGCTCGGCAGGGGTGTCGCCTACCGGGTGGTCTACGCGAGGGAGTCGCTGGAACTGCCCGGGTATCTGGAGCAGAACGTCACGCCATGCGTGGAGGCAGGGGAACAGGCGCGGGCCGCGGTGGAACTGCCGGTGAACATGACCATTCTCGACAGGGATCTGGCGTGGCTGACCAGGCCCGAAGACGGGCAGGACGCGACGCTGACGATCGTCTATTCGGGAGGCCTGCTGGAGGCGCTGGTCGGCCTGTTCGAGATCTGCTGGAAGGCGGCCATCCCGCTGCATCTGGCGGCCGGGACAGGACCGTCCATCAGAGCGGCCGATCGCAGGCTGCTCGTCCTGCTCAACGCCGGGGTCAGCGACGCCAGGGCGGCCCAGAGCCTGGGCATGAGCCGTAGGACGTTCTACCGTCGGCTGGAGCAGCTCATGGCCATGACGGCCACGACCAGCAGGTTCCAGCTGGCCGTCGCGGCCGCGCAGCGGGGCTGGCTGTAGCCCGGTGCGGTGGAAGGGAGCGCGGCGGTGAACCAGCGGTCGCCTGACGAGTTACGCAGGTCCCGCGACGAGGCGCTGGCCGCCGGGCCGTTCAGCGTCGCGCTGCGGCTGGCCATCCAGGCCTGCGGCCTGAGCCTCGACCGCCTCCGGCATCGCCTGCGCGAGCAGGGGATCACGGTGAGCAGGACGGCGCTGAGCTACTGGCAGTCGGGGCGCACGCAGCCGGAACGCGCCGAGTCGCTGCGGGCGCTGCGCGCTCTGGAGCAGGTGCTCGGCGTCCCGGCAGAGTCGCTGGTCGGCCTGCTCGGGCCGCCGCGGCCGCGCGGGCGCTGGACCGGCAACCAGGAGCGGGGACTGCCGCGGCCGGACCGGTCCTGGGCCAGGCCTGAGGGGTTGGTGCGGGTGCTGGCGCAGGTGGAGGCGACCCCGGGCTGTCTGGCGCACCTGCTCCAGCGCCGGCGCAGCTCGCTGGTACGGCTCGACGCGCACCGGCAGATCCGCTCGGTCTTCGCACAGGTGGTCCTGGAGGCCAGGCGTCCCCAGGTCAGGCGCGCGCTCATGGTGCACCGCTTCCACATGGCCGGAGTGCCGGGTCCGGTGATCGAGCACGCTAGGGGGTGGCGGGCCGGCAGAGTCAGGAGCGACCCGGAGACGGGCTTCGAGGTCCACGAGATGATCCTCGACCGGATCCTCCCGCAGGGCGCGACCACGGTGGCGGAGTACGTGCTCGCCTTCCCGCCCGGCCACCTCGACCTGTACACCGCCCACAGGGTGGTGCCGGGTGCGAGGGAGCTGACCGTGGAGGTGGTGTTCGACCCGGCGGTCCTGCCGGCGCTGTGCCGCGGCTTCTACCAGCCGTCGGTCGCGCACCCCAGGGTCACGACGGAGGAGCTGTGGATCGGGAGCACGGGCACGGCCACCTACACGGTCTTCGATCCTGAGCCCGGCATTCACGGGGTCGCCTGGGAGTGGGACTGACCGGACGGCCGGACCACCGACGGCGAGGTGGCGTCGCGGCGCAGCAGGCGCGGCGCACCCGTCCCGTCGGCGGGCACGGCGAACAGCGAGACGCCCGCCTCGCCGTCAGGTCTCGCGTAGGCGACGGTCGTGTCGTCGATCCAGGCCGCCTGGTCGTCCACCTCCGCCCGCTCGGCGAGCGGGATCTCCCGCCCGGAGGCCAGGTTCATGACGTGCAGCCGCCAGCGTGTTCCTGCCCGCTTCTTGTAAGCGAGGCGCCTGCCGTCGGGCGACAGCGAGGGGCACTCCGCGTCACGGCCGATCGCGGTGAGCGTGCGGGTGGCCAGGTTCCCGCGCAGCAGCCAGATCCGGCCGGCGGAGCCCAGCGTCGCGTAGAAGGTCTGGTCGTCGGCGGCGAACGTCACACCCCAGAAGTTGCGATCCTCCCGCCGGTACGGCTTGCCGTCGACGATGACGGTGAAGTCCTCGAGCGAGCCGTGCAGCGTTCCCGTCCTCGTGTCGTAGACGCCGGTGGTCGTGGCGAAGCCGCCGGGGTCGTAGGAGTCTCCGGTACGGAAGACCGTCCAGGCCGCCAGGCGCCCGCTGGGGGACACGCGGGCCCTGCTGGGCGTGCCGTCGACGCGGACGGGTTCGGCGATCTCCCGGTCCCCGCGCAGGAACGCCGCCTCGAAGCCGGCGGGTACGGCGACCGTCCGGAGGCAGACCGTGGTGCCGGCGGCGGTGTAGGCGCGCAGGCACGTCCGGCCGCGGCGGAGCGGCGCGGCGCCGGGATCGGTGACCGGCACCTGGGCCAGGCTCCTGCCGTGGTCCAGGAACAAGAGCGTGCCCGACCCTGCCGTGCCCGATCCCTCTGTGTTCGATCCCGCTGTGCCCGAGCCCGCTGTGGTTAGGCCGGCCGCGGCCGGCTGCTGGTTGCGTGCCATCGCCCAGGCCACGTAGCCGCCGCCCGCGCCGACGAGCGCCGCGATCGAGCAGAGGCCCGCGACGATCCTGCGGTGGTGGTCGTTCACGACAGCTCCTCCTCGGCGCGGGGCGGGAACATGCAGGCGGGCGAGAGGACTGCGACGAGCAGCGCGGCGAAGACCGCGAACGCGGCCCGCAGGTCCCAGCCCGCGGCGAGTGCGCCGAAGGCGATCGTGCCGCCCATGCGGGCCAGCGCCTGACCGGTCTGGGTGATGGCCAGGCCGCTGGCACGCAGGTCCTCGGGCAGGTGAGGAGCGAGGTGAGCCATCAGCACCCCGTCGGTGGCCGCGTAGAACAGCCCGTGCAGCAACAGCACGCACAGGGCGACCGCCGGCCCCTGCCACGCGGCGGCGAGGAGCGCGTAGGCCACCGCCAGCAGCGCGTGTCCGGCGACGAACACCCTCCAGCCGCCGACCCGGTCGGCGAGCCTGCCCAGCGGAACCGCCGCGACGAGGAAGACCAGCGAGGTGGCCAGCGGCAGCAGCGGCAGCGTGGCGGCGCCGAGCCCGGTCTGCCGCTGCACACCGACGAAGACGAAGGCGTCTCCGGCCGTGACCAGCCCCAGCGTGGTCGCGTACACCGTCACCCGGCGCAGAGGGCCCCTGGACAGCAGCCGCCGGCCCTCCCGGAGGGAGAGCCGTGGTCGCCCGGCACGGCCGGGGACGAGCCCGGCCTCGGGCATGAGGGGCCGGTCACGGACGAAGCACGCCAGGATCACGACCCCGATCATGGCCAGGCAGAAGCTGGTGACGAAGACCGCGTCGTAGGCGTCTCCGACGGCCGCCACCAGCGCGAACACCACCACAGGGCCGAGCAGCGCCCCGGCCGTGTCCAGCGCTCTGTGCACGCCGAAGGCCGCGCCCAGCGCTCGTGGAGGCGTGGCGGCCGTGATGAGGGCGTCGCGAGGAGCCGCCCGCAGCCCCTTGCCCGCCCGGTCGACGGCGACAGCCGCGCCGATGCCGGCGACCGCCCCGCCGGCCAGCGGGAAGAGCAGCTTGCTCACCGCCGACAGGCCGTAGCCGGCCATGGCCACCGCCTTGGGCCGTGCGGACCGGTCGGCCAGATGGCCGCCGGCCAGCCGGAGCAGCGCGCTGGCTCCGGTGTAGAGGCCGTCGAGCAGGCCGAGGTGCAGCAGGCCTGACCCGAGGCCGTACAGCAGGTACATGGGCAGGAACGCCGTCACCATCTCGGCCGACACGTCGGTGAAGAAGCTCACCATGCCGAGGGCGACCACGGTGGCGGGCACGCGTGCGGATCTCAGGCGCCCGGCCGCCGTGGCGGGGCTCCCGGTGGCCCTGGTCGTGGACAGATACACGGTTCACCTTTCCTGGGACACGAGCTGAGGAGATGGACGTGGCGGGCGAGGGTGCGGGACGGGGTCGCCGTCCCGCACCCGGCACCGATCAGAAGGTCAGGCTCCACGCCTTCAGGACGCCGTGGTCCTGGTCGAACGTGTCCTTCACCCGGAGCCGCCACTGCCCGTCGGCGGCCGTGCCCGAGCCGTCCACGGAAGTGGCGACCGTGAGGTCGGCTCCGTCCTCCTTGCTGTGCGCCGCCTTGATCGGGAAGGTGCGCCCGTTCGGAGCGACCAGCTCCACGGCGAGGTCGCCGCGGTAGGGGTGGGAGACGCGGGCGTCGACCCGCAGCGCGGCGGGCGCGTCGCCCGCCTGGCCGGTGACCGCGATCGGGCTCTCCACGCTGCCGCGGTCCGGCAGCGGGTACTCGGTGTCGTTGCGGAAGGTGGCTCCTCCTGCGCCGGAGGAGGTGATCTCCACGTCGTCGATCGCCGCCTCGATGAGGCTCGACGTTCCGGCGTCGGCCGCCTCGGCGAGGATCCGGACACTCTGCCCGGCGAAGGCCGACAGATCGGCGGTGAACGTCTTCCACTCGCCGTCCAGGTCGGTGGAGGCGGTGCCGGTTCTCTCCAGGACCGTGGCCGTCGAGCTCGCGCCGACCACTCTGACGCGGAAGTAGTCGTCGGGGCCGGAGTTGTCACGGTGCGCGAAGGTGTGCGACAGCTTCAGCGTGGCCGAACCCGAAGGCAACGGGATGGCGGGGGAGCGGACGCTGGTGACGCCGCCGTCGACGTCGTGCGCGCCCGGGCCTGATCCGGCCAGCCGCCCGGTGACCAGCGCGTTGACGCCGCTGACCGTGGTGCCGAGCTGTTTGACCCCTGACTCGTTGGTCTCCTCGGGGTCACCGCGTTCCCATCGGCCGCTGGTGGCGGTGTCGGAGCCGCCGGGGTTGACGGTCCAGCCCTTGTCGGTCTCGAAGTCGTCGGAGAAGACCGTCGTCCCGCCACCGCCGCCGATGGTGAGCCCGACGGCCGCGCTCCGGGTGAGGGAGCCCGACGTGCCGGTGACGGTCAGAGTGTGGCTGCCGGCCGGCGTCCCCGCGGCCACCGAGACGGTGAGCGTGGCCTCGGCCGTACCGCCGCTGCCGACCGTCACCGAGGCGGGCGAGATCGTCGCGGTCACGCCTGACGGCCGGCCGGAGACGGTGAGCTGGGCCGTACCGGCGAAGCCGTCGAGGCTCGCGACCCGCACGGTCGAGGTCGCTGAGGCGCCGGGCGCGACGCTCAGCGCCGACGGCTGGGCGCTCAGCCCGAAGTCGGGTGTCGTCGAGCCCGCCTTGTGGCAGGTGGCCGACCCGCTGTCGGTGAACGTACGGCCGGCGATCGGCACGAAGTCGAACCGGTAGCCGCTGCTGGACAGGGTCAGCCTGAGCACGCCGTGCGTGTTGGCGTTCTTGGCCTGCAAGTTGGGGGGATTGCTGGAGCTGAGCGAGTAGAAGCTGCGGCCTCCGGTGCCGACGAGGATCTCCCTGACGCCGTTCGGGTCGGCGTTGCCCTGGTGGTCCTGCGGCGCCCACCGCTGGTAGTTGTGGTCGTGGCCGGCAAGCATCAGGTCGGCCTTGTGGTCGTAGAGGGCCTTCCACAGCGGCCTGGTGTCGGTGGCGGCGCCGTGGTTGCCGACGTTGTAGAGCGGGTGGTGCAGGTAGGCGGCGGTGCACGGCTTGGTGTTGGCGGTGAGGTCCTGCCTCAGCCACTGCTCCTGAGCCGAGCCCGCGCTCATCGATATGTTGCTGTTGAGCGCGATGAAGTGCCAGTCGCCGATGTCCCAGCTGTAGTAGCCCTTCCCGCGCGCGCCGGCGCGGGCGCCGTAGTAGTCGAAGTATCCCGACGCGCCGCTGGTCTTGTATTCGTGGTTGCCGGGGGTGGGATAGGTCTTGTCGAAGAAGGCGCCCCAGGTCTGCTTGTAGGCGCCGTTGTACTCGCTCAGTTTTCCGCTCTCGTAGGCGTTGTCGCCGGTGGTGAACACAGCGGCCGGCTTGATGGTGCCGGTGATGAGCTTGGCGGTGTCGGCGCAGGCGCTGCCGCAGATGTCTCCCGCTCCGGCCACCACGACCTCGGCCGCCTCCAGAGGCTGCGTACCGGCCTGGTAGCCGTCGACGGCGTAGGCACTGGCCGGGTCGCTGAAGCGCGGCTCCACCGTGACGCAGTCGCCGCGCAGAGCGCGGGTGGTGAAGGCCCTGTCGCGCCAGGCGTTCCCGGTGAACCGCAGGCTGCCGCCCGCGGAGCCGGTGACGGTCAGGCTGTCCTTGCCGCGTAAGTCGAGTACGGTGAAGCGAAGGCGCAGCCACGCGGCGCCGGTGCCGCACACCTGACGGGTGGCGGCACCGGCCGACGATCCTGAGACGGTGACGCTGCCTGTGCCGGCGCCGCTCTCGGCCAGCTGCGGGACGGCGGCCGCGACAGGGGGCTGCTGAGCCGCAGGGACCTGGGCGGCGCGAGCCTGGGCCGGCGGGGCCTGCTGGGGGTGGGCCGCCTGGGCCTGGGCGGGTCCCGCGCCCACCGCGGCCAGCATGGCCAGGCAGGCCGTACCGGACACGAGCCGGTGGCGTTTCGGGTAAGGGATCACGGACGGCGTTCCTCTCGGGGATGGCGTGTCGTGCGGTCTCCGTGGGCCCGACGGTGATCGGAAAGCTACCCGCCGCGCGCGCCGAGTCAATGGCCGTGTCGGACGGCCTGACAGCATTCAGTGAATGCCGGGGCGGCCGGCGGGCAGGTCAGCAAGAAGAGCGGCCGGCCGGTGGTCGGGCCAACGCTTGCCGTTCCGTGAATTGGCGCCGTTAGCCCAAGCGCTCTGTCCCCATGAAGCCCCTGTTGAGGGCATTTGTGGCCATTTGCTGGCTGGGTGGTGGCGTATTGGTGCCAGTGGCACTGCCGCCCCCACATTCACCGGGTTCGGCAGGACCTTCACCCCATGAGACCACCCAGCCGCCCCTGGGCCACCGGAGCCGTCATCGCGGTGACACTCGCGGCCTCGACTGGCGCCGCGCTCGCCCCGCCTCCCTCGTCCCCTCCGGGCACGTTCATCGCCGCCGCCGACCCCGGCACCGCCGTCCCCGACCGCTACATCGTCGTCCTCAAGGACACGCGGGACCTGCGCGCCCGCGGCGTCCCGCCGACCGCCAGGAACCTCGCCGACACCTGGCGCTTGACCTGTGAGTCTCCTCAAGCCTGTCCGCGTTTCGCCCGCCCGCTTCCCGGACCATCACGACGACGACACCGTCCTCAGGCACGACCCGGTGTACCCGGCACCGGCACGGGTCCGGCGCTCTGTCACGACGTCCGCAGGGCGTTGGCGTACGACACGCCTGCCGCCGCCTGGTCGGGGCCGGTCAGGGTGAACGTGACGTGGGCGGTGTAGGCCAGAACGATGCGGCGGCTCTCCTCGTCGGTGGGCAGGAGCGCGGTCAGCGCGCCGTACAGGAAGGACCTGGTCAACGCCCGCATCCTGGAACACGCGGCCGGCGTCTCCCGCCTGGCCGGCCGCTGATCGGCCGAACACGTCCTGGGATGGGGTCGGCAACCGGCACAGGGCGCCCGTCCGGCGGTCCACGACGCGGCAGTGAACGGGCGAGCTAGGCGCAGGGCGCCCGTCCGGCGGTCCACGACGCGGCAGTGAACGGGCGAGCTAAAAGATGACAGCCCTTGTCGGGTATCGCCGTTAGCTTCGGGAGCATGCACAACACGTTGAAGGGCAAGGTCGCGCTGGTCGCCGGAGGGACGCGAGGTGCCGGACGGGGCATCGCGGCGGAGCTGGGCGCGGCGGGGGCGACGGTGTACGTGACCGGTCGGACCACACGTGCGAGCCAGTCGGAGTACGCGCGGCCCGAGACCATCGAAGAGACCGCGGCATTGGTGGACGAGGCCGGCGGGAAGGGGATCGCCGTACAGGTCGACCATTTGGAACGCGAGCAGGTACGTGCCCTCGTCGAACGGATCGAGCGCGACCATGGCCGGCTTGACGTGCTGGTCAACGACATCTGGGGCGGCGAGCTGCTGGCCCAGTGGGACACGCCGCTGTGGGAGCACGATCTCGACGGCGGGCTGCGGCTGCTCAGACTCGCCATCGATACGCACATCATCACCAGCCACTACGCACTGCCCCTGCTGATCAAGCGTCCGGGCGGCCTGGTGGTCGAGATGACTGACGGGACCAAGCAGTACAACGACCACAACTACCGCGTCTCCTTCTTCTACGACCACGCCAAGAGCGCGGTGATCAGGCTCGGCTTCGCGCAGGCGCACGAGCTGCGGCAGTACGGCTGCGCGGCGGTGACGTTGAGTCCGGGCTGGCTCAGGTCGGAATTGATGCTGGACCTGTTCGGGGTGAGGGAGGAGAACTGGCGTGATGCCACCGCACGCGAACCGCACTTCGTGATCTCGGAGACGCCCCGCTACGTCGGCAGAGCCGTCGCCGCCCTGGCCACGGACCCGGATGTGCTGCGCTGGAGCGGACAGTCGCTGTCCAGCGGGCAACTCGCTCGTGAGTACGGCTTCACCGATCTGGACGGCTCGCAGCCGGACTGCTGGCGGTACCTGGTCGAGGTCCAGGACCCTGGCAAGCCTGCGGACGCGACCGGCTACCGGTGAGGCGCCCCGGCCCCCGCCGCGCGGCACCCGGCTAGGTGAGCTGCGCGACTTCGAACGCGGCCAGCAGCTCCCCGTCGGGCGGGATGACGCCGTAGCTGCTCTCCGGGAGCTCGTTCCACACTCCCGGCAGGTCGCCGAGTGGCTCGGACACGACCAGGCGGGTGTCGCCGGACAGCCCGCGCAGCCACGCGACCTCGGGATGCAGCGCGCGCAGGGACTGGACGCTCGAGCTGTAGAACAGCGTGCGTGACTCGCGCCGGCTGGAGTAGCGGAACACCCACACCCGCTCGCCGTTCGACGTCGCGACCGTCATCTGCAGCGGGAACTCGATACCGTGGTCGTGGCCGAGCCGTTCGACCAGGCCGGCCATGTGGGCCACGGCCCTCGGCGGGTCGTCGTCCAAGCCGAACGTCAGCGCCAGATAGAACATCACCTCCGAGTCCGTCGTGCCCTCGATGCAGGAGTACAGGGCGGGGTCGACGGCCATGCTCAGCCCCCGCCGGACTCGGTCGAAGCCCGCGACCGAGCCGTTGTGCATCCACATCCAGCGGCCGTGACGGAACGGGTGGCAGTTGGTCTGCTGCACCGCCGTGCCGGTCGACGAGCGGATGTGGGCGAAGAAGAGCGGCGAGCGAACATGGTCGGCGATCTCCCGCAGGTTGCGGTTGTTCCACGCGGGGCCGGTATCCCGGAAGATCGCCGGGGTGGCGATGTCACCGGTGTACCAGCCGACGCCGAACCCGTCGCCGTTCGTCGTCTCCACGCCCATCCGTGAGCGCAGGCTCTGGTCGATCAGCGACGGCTCCGGACGGTACAGCACGTCGCGCAGCAGCACGGGCGTCCCCCAGTAAACGAGCCATCGGCACATGGGCCACACCTTCCCTCATCAGGTCGTACGACCTCAGCCGTACCCCCTGAGGACGGCGGCATGGCGCGGCGGGATGAGCGCGCGGTGTCGGTGCGGGAGCGGGTCGGCCTGCCAGGGCGCCGCGCAAGTCAGTCGGGCGACGCTCTGGCAGGACGGCTGGTCAGCGGAAGTCGGTGATGCGGAACACGGCCATCATGTCCGCGCCCCTTGCACCGGTGGAGAAGGAGGCTTCGGCGCCGACCCACCCGCGGAAGGCGCCCTTGTCGTCGATGATCTGCATAAGCGGTTTGACGTGGGAGTTGCCGGTGTAGCAGAACTCGCCGCGCTCCATGGCCAGGCACGTGCACCAGTGCCACAACGTGTCACGGCGATCGGAATTGGAGATCTTCGTGAGGTAGTACTGGATGGAACTCACGTTCGCGCTCGTTCCGCCCCCGTACTTGGGGCAGCCGCCCGACTTCTGGCAGGCGCCCGCGGACGAGGGCTGCAAGTAGGTCAGGCACCAGGTGGTGCTGGCGCAGGTGCGGAAGGAGGAATGGGCGAATCTCTGATTATCTGAGGTGACGATCCTGCCGCCCGCCCAGCTCGTCAGATCTTGCCTGAGCGCGCCGGAGAACGCCTTGACCGAACTCATCGCGCGCCGGGTGCCGAGCGCCGCGTTGCTGCCGTAGCCGTAACCGTGGGTTGCCAGGGTGCTGTGCTTGAGGTCCAGACGAGCGAGCGTGCCGTCGGGGGAGGGCCGGACGTACCACTGCTCGGTCCACGTCTGGGCGATCTTCCACCGGATGCTCACCACGTCGCCGGACACGGTGTACGTCCCTGTGCGGCTCTCGTCGGGGGCGCCGGTGAAGCCCCCGGCGGTGAGCACCTCGCACATGCGGGGGCGCGACGCGGAACCGCCTGCCTTGGTGGTACAGCCTGAGTCGGGGGTGGTGCCGGTGCGCTGCCTGGCCTCGGGATGGCGCTGCCACCACAGATAGAGGTTCGCGGTCACCGTGCCGTCGGCGGCGAAGCGGTAGCTGCCGAGCCGTACCCAGTTCTGGTTGGACGCGGCCTTCAGATGTCCTTGCGAGACGACATAGGTGGCCTTGCCACCGGGCAGGGCGGCGGTGGAGGCGGCAGCAGGCCAGGGGGCGAGCGTGCAGGTGAGAAGTAAGGTGAGGGCCGCCGCCGCGATGGAGGGAATCGCGCGCATGAAGTCTCCCGATCAGTTGCGGACGTTGCCGATGGTGCGCGAGCGCCGATATCCGGTCTGCACCGGAAGGCTCGCCCAGCCATACTGCCGGGTCGTGGAGCCCCTGTGGGCCGAATGTCAACAAGAGCTTGACGCGGATGGCGGCGTGGTTGAAAACATCCCACGCCGCCATCGGGAGCGCGATCGGGTCTACTCTCCCCGCGGGGCCGGCCGACCGGCGGACCGGCCCCGCCGGGTGTGTCGCTCAGCGGGGAGAGGCGGCGATCTGTACGCGGCGGCTGTCGCCGTCGGAGAGGAACGACGCCAGCGCCTGCCCCTGCTCGCCTGCGGCGGCGCGGTCGGCTCGAGAGAAGGGGCGCAGCGGGGTGACGATCACGGTGCCGGCCTGGACACTCCACGTCGCGGCGACCCGGCCGTCGACAAGGACGACGCGAGCACCGGCCACCGACAGGCCGCGGTGGGCGGTGTCGATGATCCGGCTGCGGTCGTGGTAGCCGAGGAGCGCGTTGTCGAACGCCGGCAGGAACCGTACAGGGGCGGGCGTGCCGGGGTCGGGGCGCGGCGCGTCGGGGAGATCCAGCAGTAGCCGGCCTCGCTCGTCGCGGAAGGTGACCAGCTCCTCGCGGATCGCGGCCACCGCGGCGGGCAGCCCGGTGAGGCCGCACCAGGCGCGCAGGTCGGCCGCGGATGCGGGGCCGAACGCGGCCAGATAGCGCCGCACCAGCGCTTCGCCGACCGGGTCGGAGCCGTTCGGGGCCGGCGGGTCGATCTCGCGCCCCAGCCAGGAGGACAGCAGGGCGTTGCGCACTCCTGCCCTCGTGCGCCACAGCCCGCGTGGCGGCAGCTGCGCCACCGGGACGAGAGCGGCGATCAGCATTTCGCCCAGCGCCCGCGGTCCGGGCTCAGGCCAGCGCTCAGCCAGCGCCCGTGCCAGCTCGGTCATCGAGCGGGGCTCGTCGTCGGCCATCACCGCCCGGCCCGCCGCCGTGAGCTCGTCGAGGTCTACCCCGGCGAGCTCGCGGCGGTAGGTCCCGAGCACCCGTTGGCGCAGCATGAGGTCATGGCGGGCCCGCCAGGCCAGGACGTCGTCGGCGGTGACGAGATGGACGGTGCGGCGCATGAGGTGGGTTCGCACCACGCTCCGCCGGATCAGCAGGTCCGAGAGCACCGCCGGGTCGAACGCGCGCAGCCGCGACCAGAGCCCGACGAAAGGCTCCTGCGGTTCCTGCGCCTGCAGGCCGCACAGGTGCGCCACAGCGTCGAGGACCGGCACGTCGGCGTGGTCGAGCAGCAACTGCCGGGCGAGCGTCGCGCGGTTGAGCGCCCGGGTGTCGAGAACGGTCACCGGCTCCTGCCACGGCCGGCGACCCGCTCGTAACGCGCGAGAACCCCGGCAAGCGTCTCGCCCGGCAGCATCCGGAAGTCGCTTTGATGGTCGATCGCCCACTGCGGGACCTCACGTGCGGTACCGGCCGCGAGGTCGGCCCAGGTGACACCGTCGGGCAGGTCGTAGCGCATCGCCGACGGGCCCTCGGCCACGAAGCGCATCCACCCTTCCTCGATGGACGCGACGTGCTTGATCAGCCCGCCCAGGCACAGCGCGCCGACCGTCGGGCGCTCGCCGAGCTGCTCGTCGCTGAGCCCGCGGACGGTGGTGGTCAGGGCGGATCGCGCGGTCGCGAGCGCGGCGAGCAGGTCGCCCCGCTCGGCGTCGAGGGAGGAAGGGGGCGTGGTGGTGGCGGTCACGGGGTTCGGGCCCTTCGGGTTGTCGTCGTTGACTGGCACGCGACTACGGTCGCAGGGGAAGCGGCCAGGGAGTGTCCGCTTCTCAGGGCAATATGGGGACCATGCCGAAGACTTCAGCGCGACTGCTGTCGTTGCTCTCGCTCCTCCAGGCGCGCCGGGACTGGCCGGGGGCGCTGCTGGCCGAGCGGCTGGACGTCAGCCCGCGCACCGTGCGCCGCGATGTCGACCGCCTGCGCGAGCTCGGCTATCCCATCGTGGCCTTCAAGGGGCCCGACGGTGGCTACCGGCTCGACGCGGGCACGGAGCTGCCCCCCTTGCTGTTCGACGACGAGCAGGCCGTCGCTCTGGCCATCGCTCTCCAGATCGCCACCACCACCGGTGCCGGCATCGAGGAAGCCGCGGCGCGCGCGCTGAACACCATCCGGCAGGTCATGCCCGTACGGCTGCGCCGCAGGATCGACACCCTCCAGGTCAGCGCCGTCGAGCGGCCCACGATCCGACCGAACCCCCAGGTCGACAGCAGCGTGCTCACGGCACTCAGCGCCGCCGTCCACGCCCATGAGGTGCTGCGCTTCGACTACACCCCCGCACCCGGGGTGGACGACGACGGCGTGCCGGCCCCACCACGCCGGGTGCAGCCGCATCACCTCGTCACCTGGGGCGGGCGCTGGTACCTCGTCGCCTGGGACCTCGACCGCGAGGACTGGCGCACCTTCCGTGTCGATCGGATGACCCCGCGCACCCCCACAGGACCCCGCTTCACCCCGCGTGAGCTGCCTGGAGGCGAGGTGGCCGCCTTCGTGGCCGCCAGGTTCATGGGCTCCGGCGGCGCCGGCGACTGGCCCTGCCGCGGCGAGGTGATCCTGCACCTGCCCGCCGCCGCCGTGTCCCGCTACGCCCACGACGGAGTCGTCGAGGAACTCGGCCCGAACCGTTGCCGACTCGTCCTGGGCTCGTGGTCATGGCCCGGCCTGGCCGCCGGCATCGGCAGGTTCGACGCCGACATCGAGGTCCTCGGCCCGGCCGAGCTGAAGGACGCCTTCGCGCACCTGGCCCGCCGCTACGCCAACGCCGCGGCCGACGCACCCGCCCCGCCGCCCCCTGCCCCATGAGCCTTCCTGGCCACGGTCGCCCCCCAACCGTGCCATCCGGTCACGGGCCCTGGACCCTGGCACGTCGACCACGACGGGGAGCGCACCACCTCCGTGGAAAGACCGCGCAACCATAGATCATCATTTTCGGCACTCCGAGATGAACGTGCGTCACGGTGGGTAATGGCGTGATGCCTGGCCGCAGCTGGCGGCCTGGACGATGCTCGGGGGGACGGCCGGCCCTGTGCGAGCGTGCACCGCCCTGTCCCGGCCGAGGAGTGTCATGTCGCCCACCACCGTTGAGGTTCCGACCGCCTATGGCCCGGTATCGGGGCTGATCGACAACGGGATCGCGTCCTTCCGCGGGATCCCCTATGCCGCCGCTCCCGTCGGGCCGAACAGGTTCGGCGCGCCCGTGCCGCCCGACACATGGACTGCACCGCTGCCCGCTCACGAGTTCGGGCCGACCCCGCCGCAGCCGCCGCTCAAGGGGAAGCTCGGCGAGCTGTTCCGCAACCCGGTCATCCCCGGGGACGGTTACCTCAACCTGAACGTGTGGACCAGCGCCACCGATACCGACGCCGCGATGCCGGTGCTGGTGTGGATCCACGGCGGCGCGTTCACCACCGGCTCCTCCGCGGTGACGACCTACGACGGCGCCACCTTCGCCCGCGACGGCATCGTCTGCGTCACCATCAACTACCGCCTCGGGGTGGACGGCTTCGCCTACATCGAAGACGCCCCGGTGCCGGCCAACCGCGGCCTGCTCGACCAGATCTGCGCGTTGGAGTGGGTGCGGGACAACATCGCCGGCTTCGGCGGCGACCCCGGCAACGTCACCGTGGCAGGCGAGTCCGCCGGCGCGATGAGCGTGCTGACCCTGCTGTCCCTCGGCCGGGAGCTGTTCCACCAGGCCATCGTCGAAAGCGGCACCGCGCACATCGGCCAGACCCTCGAGGACGCCGCGCTTATCACCGCCGCCGTCGCCACCCGGCTGGGTGTGGAGCCGACCGCCCAGGCGCTCGCCGCGGTGGACACCGCCGCCCTGATAGCGGCGCAGGGCGAGGTGAGCGACGACGTCACCTCCAGCGCCGACCCCGAGCGGTACGGTGCGAGCACCATCGCCTCGTGCGGCATGTCGTTCATGCCGGTGATCGACGGCGAGGTGGTTCCGCAACTGCCGATCGAGGCCATCGCCGACGGCCGGGGCGCTGACGTGCCGCTGCTGATCGGCACCACGGTCGAGGAGTTCAGGACCTTCGTCGTTCCCACTCCCATGGTGGGCTGGCCAGGTGCGGCGCCGTTCAGGACCAGGACCGAGGTCTACGGTGCCCCGGCCGGCTTCTACGACCGCTACGCCGAGACCAGCGTCGAGCCGTACGTCCGCAACGCTCCCTCCGGCATCGCCTGCGCGACGTTGACCGACCGCATGTTCCGCATCCCCACCTACCGCGTCGCCGAGGCTCGCGGCGAGGCGCCTGCCACCACCCACGTCTTCGAGTTCGGCTGGCGGTCACCCACCACGCCCAACACCCTCCGCGTCAAGCTGGGCGCCTGCCACAGCCTTCCGCTCCCCTTCGCGTGGGACACGCTCGACAATCCCGACAGCGCGGAGTTCACCGGTCCGAACCCGCCTCAGGGTCTCGCGGACGCCCTGCACGGACGCTGGGTCGAGTTCGTCAAGACCGGTGAGCTCGGCCAGTGGGCTCCCTACAACACCACCGAACGCCCGGTGATGACCTTCTACCGCGACAACAAGCCGGACAACGTCATCGTCCACGACCCGCGCCGCGACGAGCGTGAGATCTGGAAGAACGAGCTCAACCCGAGCTGACCGGCAGCACACTTCCGGCCTCCGGCGTGCGCGGTGCGCGCCGGAGGCCGGAACCCCTGCGCTCCTCTCGTGCCGCCGTCGGGTCCAAGCCGCTCCGAGGCCGCGGGGTGTCACCGGTATTCATCGCAGGGTGAGCGGGGGTCGACCAGCGCACTGAGCGCCCGTCATGAGACCTGCTCCGTGCCGCCGCTCTCCGCGGCGCGTTCGATCGCCGCGAGTACCCGGTGATGGCGCGCGGCGGCGTGGAAGTCGGGGTACGCGGGGCGCCCCTCGGCGAGCGCCCGGGCGATCTCCTGGTAGAGCCCCGCCACGTTGGCCACCGGTCCGGCCGCCGGGTCGAAGGGAACCGTCCGGTACGTGTCAGGGACGGCGACCCGCTCGCCGCCGGACCGGATGTCCCAGTCGGTCCAGTGCATGTAGGCACCCGGTCTGGGCTGTGTCATGGTCAGCGTGCCCTCGGAGCCCACGAGCTTCACGAAGAACCCGTCGGGGCTTCCGCTGCTCCCGTGCACCGCGACGGAGGCGATGGCACCGCTGTCGAGGAGTCCATGGAGCAGTACCTGGCTGGGCACCCGGTTGGCGACAGTCTGCCCGGTCCCTGCGACGGCGACCCGGTCGTGGAAGCGGGGAAGTCTTGCCGTCACCTCCACCAGACGGCCCGCCATCTGCTCCAGCGTCGGCAGGAAATGACCTGCCATGATCGTCAGTACCGACGTGCCGCCCGCGGGTTCGGTGCTCCACGCGAGTTCGGGGGAGATGCTTGCCCCGCCCAGCGGACCGCCGGAGGCCACCATGATCGCCGACTCCAGGCGGCCGATCCTCCCGTCGGCGACCAGGTCCGCGACGAACCGCGCGTCCGGCGAGTGGCAACCCTGCAGGCACACGGCGTCGCCAAGGCGCTCGACCGCTACGTCGGCGGTCCCGGAGCGTTCGCGGGCGAGGCTCTGGCGGCGGCCACCGTCCGGGAGGTCGTTGAGCGCCTGATCCATGGGGCCGTCGAGCTGACTGCCGGACCGCGCACGCCCCCTGGCTGCCTGAATGTGAGCACCGTCCACGCATGCGGACCCGACGCCGCCCCCGTCCGCGAGCTGGCCCTGGCCCGTCGGATGGCGGGGGAGGCGGCCCTTCGCCGGCGCCTTGAGCGAGCTCCCGACCTGCCTTCCGGCCACGACCCGGCCACCCTGGCCCGGCTCGTCCACACCATCTCCGACGGCATCGCGGTCCAGGCGGCCGCGGGCCGTACGCGCCAGGAGCTCCGCGAGGTCGCCGACCTCGCCCTGCGCACCCTCTTTCCGGACTGACCGGGCCTTGGTTCGTCCAGGCGCCGTCGGCCGACCGCCCGGTTCGGCAGCGTCACCCGGCGGCGTGCGCGACCAACAGACTCAAGCGTCAATTCAGCCAAGGCGGGTCAGCAGGATACGGCCTCCCTCGTAGACTCCGCCGTCGATGCCGACGACCCGGCCATCGGCGTACCTCACCACGTCCCGGACGTCCTCGGGGGCCACGCCGAAGTACTTCGTGAGCGTGCTGTGCCCGTGCACGAGCACGTCGCCGCCCAGCGTGCGCAGCATGATCGATACGGGATCGTCCGCATGCGCGGACTCGGCGTCGCGGAACGCCCCCCGGTCGCTCATGCGGCCACAGAACTCAAGCCACACGGCGGGGTCCGAGCAGTTCAGAGTGGTGGACACGGCGGTGTTGATGTCCGCGACGGTCGATCCGAACTCCAGGTAGCGAACAGTGTCGGAGTGGATGAGGAGGTAGTCGTCGACGAGCGCGACCGCGGGCAGATCGGCTATCCAGGCGATGTGCTCCGGGGAGAGCCGACGCAGGTCCTCCTCGCAGCCGCCGAAGCGCGCCCAGCCGCCTCGGAAGCCGCCGGGTTCATCCCATCCTGCGACGGGCGCGGCGCCGAAACGGTGAGCGGCGAGTAGTTGCACCTCGTGGTTGCCCAGCAGCGCCCCTACTTCGCCGCCGGCGGCCGTCGCCTCACCTGCCAGCCTCTGGACATCCTCGATGACGCCGACACCATCCGGACTGCGATCGACATAGTCGCCGAGCAGCCACAGCCGGGCGTTGCCCCCGGACCACCGTCCCTGGCCGTCGACAATTCCCGAGTCGCGGAGCGCTTCGCGGAACTCGGAGCGATGACCGTGGACGTCAGCAGCCACGTACAGAGGGGTATTCGTGGTCGACATGGCCCGGGAGGCTACCAGTGGACTTGCCCGGGCCGGTCATCGGCGATCCGCAACCCGGCCGACGGCGAGTGCAGGGAGTTCGCCGACGCCATGCTCATGGAGCTGCGGTGATGTCCGTATGTGACAGATAACTGTCGTTGCGGTCACGCTGCGCGGTTGGCGACAATCAGATCATGTCCGCTGCGCACCGCGTCGTCATCGCGCTCTTCCCGAACGTCGACCTGCTCGATGTCACCGGCCCGGCCGAGGTGTTCGCCCTGGCCAACCGGATCGGTGGCCGCGCGCTGTACGACGTGCGGCTCGCCGGCCCCCATGGCGGACACGTCACCACGGCCGCCGGGGTGCGCCTGGTCGCCGACCTGAGGTTCGACGAGGTCGGCGACCAGGTGGACACCCTGCTGGTCCCCGGTGCCGTGGACGTCACGCCTGATGGGCCGCGCGCCCTGACGGACTCCGAGGTGGTGGCATGGGTGCGGCGGACTGCTCCGTCCACCCGACGCGTGGCGTCGGTGTGCGTCGGCGCGCACATCCTGGCCGAGGCCGGGCTGTTGGACGGCCTGACCGCCACCACCCACTGGTCCACCGCCGCGCAACTGGCCGCCGACCACCCGAACGTCACGGTCGACCCCGACCCGATCTTCGTGCGGTCCAGCGGCCGGGTGTGGACGGGCGCGGGCATCAGCGCCTGCCTGGACCTGACCCTCGCTCTGGTGGCTGAGGACCATGGCGAGGAGACGGCTCTGGCGGTGGCTCGCGAACTGGTGATGTACCTCAAACGCCAGGGCGGTCAGAGCCAGTTCAGCGTCCCCCTGGCCCATGCCGCCTCCGGCCGCCGCGACATCGACGACCTGCGCCTGTGGATCGCCGAGCACCTCGCCGAGGAGCTCACCACCACGGAGCTGGCGGCTCGGATGGGGCTGAGTCAACGCCAGTTCACCCGCGTGTTCCGGCAGCAGACCGGCACCACGCCGGCCGCCTACATCGAGTCCGCCCGGGTGGAGGTGGCGCGACGGCTGCTGGAGACCACCGACCTGTCGTTGCCGCAGATCGCGGCCGACAGTGGGCTCGGCTCGGTGGAGACCCTCCACCGCGCGTTCCGACGCCGCCTGGGCACCGGCCCTGGCTCCTACCGCCGCCGATTCCACACGATGGCCTGACCCCTTCACCTCGTTCGCCGCACACCCGCGGCGGCGCGAGCCTGCCCGAAAACCGAAAGGAATCCCGCCATGAGCACCACCGCCTCGCCCACCCTCCGCCAGGTCATCGGCCTGCCTGCCGACCTGGCGCGCCTGGCCGACGCGACTCTGGTCCTGATCGACTACCAGAACACCTACCGCACCGGCGTCATGGCCCTGCCTGGCGCCGATCGGGCTCTTACGGCCGGAGCCCGCCTGCTGGAACGCGCCCGCGCCGCCGGAGCCCACGTCATCCACGTCGTCAACGACGGCGGTCGCGACACCCCCTACGACGTTCGGGCCGAGATCGGCGCCATCAGCTCACAGGTCGCTCCGCGCGACGGTGAACCGGTCGTGGTCAAGACGTTCCCCGACGCCTTCCACCAGACCGACCTGCACAAGATCCTGACGGACCTGAACGCCGGCCCCGATCTGATCCTGGCGGGCTTCATGACGCACATGTGCGTCGCCTTCACCGCACAGGGAGCGTTCAACCTCGGCTACCGCCCCACCGTCGTCGCCGACGCCTGCGCCACCCGCCCGCTTTCCGGCCCCGACGGCGCGCTGCTGTCCGCCGACACCCTGCACGACGCGGCCCTGGCCACGATCGGCGACCTGTTCGGCCTGGTGGTGCCCACCGCCGATCTCCTGCCCGCGTGAGGCGCCGGGCAACCGCCATGCTCGCGCGCCTGGCCTTTCCCGGCGACGCGAGCGGCTGACGGGTCTGAGGGGTGGGCGCCGGCGCAGGGGCGTGAAGCCTGCGTAAGGACGCGTGCGGTTGACGGGTGTGAGGGGTGGGCGTCGGCGCAGGGGCGTGAAGCCTGCGTAAGGACGCGTGCGGTTGACGGGTGTGAGGGGTGGGCGTCGGCGCAGGGGCGTGAAGCCTGCGTAAGGACGCGTGCGGCTGACGGGTCTGAGGGGTGAGCGCCGGCGCAGGGGCGTGAAGCCTGCCTAAGAGGGGCGGCTTCACGCCCTTCATGGCCGGTCAGGGACTGATCTCCTGACAGGCCCGCGGGTCAGGTGCGCGGGACGCGCCAGCGCCAGAACTGGTCCGTCCACGGGCCCTGCTCCTCCATCTCGAGGAGGGCTTCCACATCTTGGTGGCCCTCTCTGGGGGCCATCACGAGGTTGGGCTTCTTGGGAGAGGCGATGAGGAAGTCGGCTTGGGCCGGGTCGGCGTGGATGATGAGCCAGAGCTGGTTGTCGTCGTCATCGTCGCGTTCGGCGAACATGACGGGCGCGCGCTGCTTGACCTCCTTGAGGGTCAGGCAGCGGTTGTAGCCGGCGTTCTTGATGCGGACCAGGTGATGGTTCCCCTCGGAGGCCTGCGGGATGATCTCCCACATGGCTGTCTTGACCGAGGTCGTGGGGGCCGCGCGCCAGAGCCGGACCTGAAGGTCCAGATCGTGGTTTCCTTCGGGGGTGACGTAGCGGCCGCTGACGGAATGGGTGATCAACTGCGTACCTGTCGGGACGCTCTTGACGACCATGAAGGCGCCTTTCGCTGGAAGGGACGTGCACGTTCGCACGCAATCGCCATCATTACCGGCCGTGACGATTCACTACCTTAAGTAACGCACAGTAACTTCTCAAGGGTTGACATCAATGGACAAAACACCCAAAAAGCGACCCTGGCTCTTCTCTCAGATGCAGATCGCCGGTGAGGCCATGGCTCGCCGTTCTGTGCCGAGCCGGCGAACACGGACGTTCGACGGGCTCGGCGGGGGAGTGGCCGACGCGGCCGACCCGTGACGGGACGGTCGAGGCGTCAGGCAGGAGGGCCTGACGGTCGCCGCTCATGGCAGAGCGTCGCGGTCAGTGCCTGCCCGCTCGGGCCAGAGCGTCCTCGGCCTGCCTGGCCAGAGTGGCGACCAGGTCGGCCGCGGGCGGCAGGTCGGTGATGAGGTCCACGGCCTCGCCGGCCCACACCGGCAGCGGAGGCAGGTCGCCGCGCACCACGCCGTCCTGGTAGGCCTGCCTGGCATCGGGGTCCGCGGCCAGTTCGGCCTCCCGACCACGCCAGTGATCGAGGTAGGGGTGGCCGAGCGTGCGGGCCGGGTATTTCGCCGGCCACCGGGAGCCTCGTGCGATGTCCAGGATGCTGCTGCGCTCGGTGTCCTGCCCGCGCCCTGCGACGATCGCCGCGGCGATCGAGGGGGCGAGCAGGGTCTCGGCCGTGGCCTGGAAGCGGGTGCCGATGAGTGCCCCGGCGGCACCCAGCGCCAGGGCGGCGGCCACGCCGCGGCCGTCGGCGATCCCTCCGGCCGCCAGCACCGGCACCGGTGCCGCCAGGTCCACCACGATGGGCACGAAGGGCAACGTGGACCGTCCGCGCCGCGCGCCATGCCCACCGCTCTCGGTCCCCTGCGCCACGATGACGTCGGCGCCCAGGTCCACCGCCTGCCTGGCCTCCTCCAGGTCGGTGACCTGGAGGATCAGCGTCGCTCCTGCCTGGCGGATGCGTTCGGTGAACGGGCTCGGGTCGCCGAAGGACAGCATCACCGCCCGTGGGCCGTACTCCAGTGCCCGCTCGATCGCGTCGCCATCGATCGCCCAGCTCTGGAAGCCGACGCCCCACGGCTTCTCGGTGCCCTGCGCGACGATCGGCAGCTCGCGGGCCATCCAGTCCCGATCGCCGTTCCCGGCACCCAGCAGTCCGAGCCCGCCGCCGCGAGAGACGGCCGCTGTCAGCGCGCCACCGGCCGACCCGCCCATCGGCGCCAGGGCGATCGGGTGCCGCACACCGAACAATGTCGTGAACGCCGTCGACAATGCCATAGCGTGATCATCCCCCATATCTGGCGTACAGAACTGTTAACCAGATCACTCCACGAACCAGGCGCCCCCAAGCAGATCACCTGCCGTGCCGCCGCACGCGGCCAGGCATGTGGCCATCGGAGCTTCCCTTCTGGGAAGCGGCGGCCTGCTCGCCGCCGTCCGACGGTGGCGGCTTGTCCGGGTATCGACGGCCGCAGTGTGGCCCTTTTCGCTTCTCGAATTACCGCAATCCGGAATTAGCAATTAAATCCGCGTGGACATTCACGCGAATTCGCGGTCTCATAATTCCGTCCACTTTCAGGGATGGGGGAGAATCGCGTGCGCAATTCACGGAAAATCGGAAGAATCGTTGTCGCATGTGCGGCGGTGATGAGTTTCGCCGTCGTCGACGCGGCGCCGGCCTCGGCCGCCGCCGATCCGCAGGCCGAGCTGAGGATCACCCGTTTCCTCGGCGAGCAGCGCCTGCCGCACAAGATGGAGGTCGAGGGCACCACTCTCGGCGGCCTGTCCGGCATCGACCGTGACCCGCGCACCGGCACGTGGTACTTCATCTCCGACGACCGCTGGCGTTACCAGCCGGCTCGTTTCTACACCGGACGGCTGGACATCGATCCGGCGACCGGCGCGTTCACCGGGGTTCACATCGACGGGGCCACCACCTTGCTGCGCTCCGACGGGAGCCCGTATCCGGCCTACGGCCTGCCCGAGTCCGCCGATCCCGAAACCATTCGCTACGACCGGTGGAGCGGCAGGCTCCTCTGGGGTCATGAAGGGGATCGGCCTGACGAGAGAAACCCCGATATTCCGGTCTCCGATCTTTTCGTCCGCTGGGCAGACACGGACGGGCGGACTATCGGCGCGCTGCCGATCCCGCGTAATCTGCGGCTGACCCGCACCTCGAGCGGCCCCCGGCGTAATTTCGGCTTCGAGGGACTGACCTTCGCCCCCCGCACCATCGCCGCCGTCGTCGAAGGGCCGCGCTTCGAGGACGGGCAGCCGCCGACCGTCGAGAGGGGAGCACCGGCCCGCATCACCGTGTGGAGCCGCGGCGGCCGTCCGCTCGCGCAGTACGCCTATCCGATCGACCCGCTGCCCGCGGCGCCGATCCCGCCGACCGGCCACACCGACAGCGGGGTTTCGGAGATCCTGGCCATCGACGACGACAGCTACCTCTCGCTGGAGCGCTCCTGGATCGAGGGCGTCGGCTACGAGGTCAGGCTGTACGAGATCGACCTGCGGCCGGCCACGAACGTGCTGCGCAGGAACAGCCTGACGACCGGCGGGCCGTACCGCCCCGTCGGCAAGCGGCTCCTGCTCGACCTCGGCACGCAGCGGCAACCGACGCAGAACCTGGAGAGCCTCGCCTGGGGGCCGCGGCTCAGGAGCGGCGAGTGCACGCTGGTGATCGGCTCCGACGACAACTTCGACGACCGCGAGGTCACCCAGTTCCTGGCCTACGGCGTGCGCGGCTGCCTTTCCGCGTACTGAGCGCCGTCGACGACCTCGGTGTGAATTCCCGGCACATCGTGGTTCGGCCCCTGCTGTTCGCACCGGCCGCGGTCAGGGCGATGCCGGCATGGCTGGCGACGTCAGGTTCGACTCCGCCGCGTCGAGGATCCACGCGGCGGGGTCGGCGGGCCGGGGTCCGGTGGCCAGCGGACGATCCTGATCCAGCCGGGAGGGAAAGCACGGTCGGATCATGTTGGCCGTGATCGGATCTGGCCGACTCCCGGGCCATTCCCTACACTCGGCTGCCATGGGCGATCTTCCGGTTTATGACGTGGTTCTCCTGCCTGCGTCAGAGGTCAACGCGCGATCGATCCATCTGAGTCAACAGCTGGCCGACCTGTACGGCACCGAGTTCGTCCTGCGAGACAAGGGTGTCTACCCACACCTGTCGCTCTACATGGCCAACTTCACGGCGAGCCAACGGGATGAGGCGATCAACCGGCTTCACGCCATCAGCGTGCGGACGCCGGAGTTCGTGCTCGAAGCCAGCCACTTCGCCGGCAACGAGCACGGCATGTTCGAGCTGTTCTACGACAAGACCGACGCGATCACGCGGCTGCAGGAGGATGTCGTGGCCGCGATGAACCCGTTGCGCACCGGCCCTCGACAGCGTGACCCGGTCGGGCGGGCCCTGGCCGACCTCCTGCTCACCGCCTCATCCGTCGCCCGCGCCAATCTCGACCGCTATGGCTATGACGAGGTCGGCGAGCTGTTTCGCCCGCACATCACCGTCACCCGGTTCCAGCACCGCGACCAGCGGCCCGGCCCCGCGCTCCTACCGCCCGCAAAGGTCTTCACCGCGGCCTATCGCACCCTCGCGTTGTGCGTCATGGGGGAACACGGCACCTGCACCGACATCGTCGCGGAGTTCGACCTGGCCACGGTGGCAGTGGGCCCGTCCGCCGACTAGCAGGGCCTCCCGTTCCAGCCCCGTCGACGGCCGACACGGAACGGCTCCTTCCGGCGGTCCTCGTCATGCGCTGCGATCTTCGACTCAGCCCTTGACCGAGCCGGCGAAGCTGAAGGAGCCGGCCAGGTATTTGTTGACCGCCACGTAGAGGACCACGGCCGGCGCGGTGTACAGGATCGAGAACGCGGCCAGCTGGCCGTAGGCCACCTGGCCGTACTGGGAGAAGAACGTGTAGACGGTCACCGCCGCCGGTTGCTTTTCCGGGGTGTCCAGGAGGACGAAGGGGGCGAAGAAGTTCCCCCATTGGCCGACGAAGACGAAGATGGCCACGACGGCGATCCCGGGGGCCATCAAGGGGCCCACCACCGCCGTCAGCGATCGGAACCAGCCCGCCCCGTCCACCCAGGCGGCCTCCTCCAGGCTCACCGGCACTCCGTCCATGAAGTTCTTCATCATCCAGATCGAGAAGGGCAGCGAGCTCGCCGTCAGGAACAGGACCATCGCCGGTACGGAGCCGTACAGGTTGAAGCGGAAGAACATCGCGTAAACGGGCACGAGGATCGCCGTGACCGGCAGGCCCGTGGTGAACAGGAGCGTCAGCATGAAGTGGCGGCGGTAGCGCAGTTGGTAGCGCGACAGCGGGTATGCGGCCAAGCCGGCTACGACAACGGTCAGGACGGCCGTGGCGCCCGAGATGACGATCGAGTTGATCAACGGAAGGATGATCGTTTCCCAGGTCAGGACTGCCCTGAAGTTGTCCAGGGAGAAGGTGGGCGTCGGCTGGGCGGCCAAGGTCGCCTCCGGCTGGAACGCGGCGATCAGGACCCAGAGGAAGGGGCCGACGAAGGCCAGAGTGATGAGCGCGAGTGACAGCGACGCCGCAGCGCGAGCCGCGAGCCTGCTCATGCGTCCTCCACCTTGATCAGGCGCAGGTAGACCAAGGAGAACAGCGCACCGATCACCAGCATCACCAGGGCGATCGCCGAGCCGTAACCGATCTCGAAATAGCGGAACGCCTGCTCGTACATGTACAGCGGCGTCGTCTGGCTGGCCGCACCTGGACCGCCGCCCGTCAGCGCGTAGATGAGCCCGAAGCTCGCCAGCGTCTGCAGGGTGATCAACATGAGGTTGGCCATGATGGAGCGGCGGATCAGCGGGAGCGTGATGTGGAGGAGGCGGCGGCCGGGGCCGGCGCCGTCCACCGCGGCGGACTCCAGCAGGTCGGCGGGGACCTCTGAGAGGGCGGCCGAGTAGACGAGCATGGAGAAGGCCGTGCCGCGCCAGATGTTGGCGAGGATGACCGCCAGCATGGGCGCCGTGTAGAGCCATTCCTGGGAGATGCCGAGGACCGTGTTCAGGGTGCCCTCGTCGGCGAGGAACGAGAACCAGCAGGCCGCGGCCACGACCTCCGGCACCACCCAGGCGGCTATCACCACGCCGTTGACGATGCCGCGCGTCACGCGGGCGCGGCCACGCTGGAGCAGCGCGATGATCAAACCCAGGGTGTTCTGGCCGATCACCGCCGAGCCGATGACGAAGACGAACGTGAGCAGGAACGAGTTCAGGAAGTTCGGGTCGCCGAAGAGCTTGACGAAATTGCCCAAGCCGACGAACTGCGAATGAACCGAGGCCGAGCCTGTCAACGTCTCGTTGGTGAAGGCTATGTAGACGCTCCAGAGAATCGGCCCCGCCAGGAAGAGGGCGAGCAGGACGAGGGCGGGGGCCAGGGGGAGGAGCCAGCGGAGGGCGCCACCCCGTGACGAGCCGCGTACCGGGTGGCTCGTCACGGGATGGGACGGGGCGGTGGTGATCGTCATCGAGCCAGGACCTTGTCAGGGCCCCCAACGGCGGCCGGCAGCGCCTTGGCGTAGTTCGCGGAGGCCTCCTCAGGGGTCTGGGAGCCCGTCGTGACCGCCTCCATGGCCTCCTGGACCTGGGTGGACACCTTCGGGTACGCCTCGTACGCCGGCCGGTAGTGGGTGACGGCGGCAAGGTCGGTCCAGAACGTGACGCTCGGGTTGTCGGCGCTGTACTTCGGGTCGGTGGCCACGTCCTTGCGCGGCGCCAGGTCGCCCGTGCCGACCGAGTACGTCATGGAGTTGTCCTTGTTCGTGGCCGTGGTGATGAAGTCGAACGCCTCCCGCTTGTTCTTCGTGTACGCGCTCATCGCCATGACCCAGCCGCCCGACATGCTGACCGCGCCCGGCGCCTCGCCGTTCTGCGTCGGCATGCGCGTCCAGCCGATCTTCTGCGTCCACTCGGGCCACGGCTTCGTGCCGGTCGGCTTCCAGGCCGAGCTTGCCCACGCGCCGTCGAGGGAGATGCCGAGTCCGGCCTTGGGGAACCACTCCAAGGTCACCTTGTCACCAAGCTTGGCGTTGTGGGCGTCGGCCTGCTTCGGGCCGAGCTCCTCGCGGTAGACGGTGTTGACGAAGGTCAGCGCGTCGGTGAAGTTCTTGCCTCCGGCCACCCACTTCTTCTGCGTCTCGTCGTAGAGGGTGCCGCCCGGCGTGCCGTACAGGAGCATCTCGAAGCCCTGCATGGTCGAGGCCTCGCCGTGGACCTTCGTGGAGTACATGCTGAAGGGGACGACGCCCGGGGCCTTCTGCTTGATCGTACGGGCCGCCGTCAGCACGTCGTTCCAGGTCTTCGGCTCCCATGGGACCGGGAGCCCGGCCTTGGCGAAGACGTCCTTGTGATACCAGAGGCCGCGCGTGTCCGTGCTGATCGGCACGCCGTAGATCTTGCCGTCGCCGCCCTTGGCGGCCTGCTTGACCGAATCGGGGAACTGGGTGCTCCAGTCCGGCCACGTGGCCAGGTAGTCGTCGAGCGGGGCCAGTTTGCCGGCCGCGACGTCCGCGTTGACCTGGAACGTGTCGTGGTAGTAGAGGTCGGGCGCCGAGTCGGGGGAGCGGTTGAGCAGGGCCAGCTTCGTGTAGTACGCCTCGTTGTTGCCCTGGACGGGTGTGAGCTTGATCTTCACGCCCGGGTGGGCGGCTTCGTACTGCTTCTTCGCATCGCCGAGCATCCGCTCCAGATGTGGCCACGTCGGCTCGACCTTGTAGAGGACCTCGAGTTCCTTGGCACCTGGGGCGTTCTGCGAGGTGTCGGCGCCGCACCCGGCGACCGCAGTCAAGAGGAGGAGGCAACCGGTCAGCGTACGTTTCATCACGCTCTCCCCACGTTTCCTTGGGTTTGCGGTGACCGTAAATCTTTTTGATTTACTAAGTCAACACTCTGTGGTGACATGGCTCACATGCGACTGGGCACGAACCTGCCCAAGGTGGGCACCTACAACCGGGCCGTGGTGCTGGAGGCCATCCAGGCGTCCGACGGCATCAGCCGGGTGCAGCTCGCCGCCCGCACCAGGCTGACCGCGCAGACCGTGTCCGTGATCGTGCGCAGGCTGCTGGAGGAGGGGCTCGTCGTCGAGGACGGTTCCATGCCGTCCAGAGGCGGCAAGCCGCGCACCATACTGCGGGTGGATCCCGGCGCCGGGTACGCGGTCGGGGTGCACTTCGATCCCAAGGAGATCTCGTGCGTCCTGGCCGACCTGGCCGGGCGGCCTGTCGCGCGGCTGCGCCTTCCCGTGCGTCCCGGGCTCGAGCCGGAGTCGGTGGTACGGCAGATGGCCAGGGCGGCGAGGCGAATCCTGCGTGAGGCCGAAGTGGCCGACCGCAAGGTGCTCGGCGTGGGGCTGGCCTGTCCTGGGCCGCTGGACGAGAGCGGCGTGATGGTGTCCCCGCCCAGGCTGCCCGGGTGGGATCAGGTACCGATCAAGGCGCTGCTGCACGAGTACACGCGGTTCCCGGTGACCGTGGACAACGACGCCACCGCCGCAGCCATCGGCGAGCGGTGGGCGGGAATCGCCCGTATCACACCCAGCTTCGCCTACCTGTATCTGGGGACGGGGATAGGTGGTGGGATATTTCTGGATAACCAGGTGTATCGGGGGCGGTCGCTGAACGCGGCCGAGTTCGGGCACATCACGGTCGAGCCCGACGGGCCCGAGTGCTACTGCGGCAATCGGGGCTGCGTGGAGGCGGTCTGCTGCCCGAGCGCCATCGAGGCCCTCATGGGCGGGCACATCCCCCATGACGTCATCTGCGCGGCCGCCGCCGCGGGGGAGCCCGGGGCGCGGCGGGTGATCGAGCGGGTGGCGGGACGGCTGGCCGACGCCGCCGTGAGCGTGGTCAACATGCTCGACATCGACCTGCTCGTGCTCGGCGGGCCCGCGCTCAGGGAGGTCGCGGAGATCTACCGCGAGGTGATCGCGCGGGCCGTGTCGACCAGGTCGCTGGCCAGGCGGCTGCACGCCGTACGCGTGCACACCTCGCCGATCGCGGACGACGCCGCCGCGATCGGCGCGGCCTCACTCGTCTTCCACGCCACGTACGCGCCCCGCCTGGGCGACTAGCGCCTGGACGGACGGCGCCGGGGGAGGTGCTGCGATCAGCTCTCCGCCACGCTGAACAGCTCCTCCTCGACCCGGTCCAGCGCCAGCCGCACCGCGCCCATGGCCACCGACTCGTCGCCCAGGATCGAGGTCTCGACCTGCACAGGGAAGAGGCACAGCCGGGCCAGCTCGGCTCGCAGCGGCTCGGCCAGCAGGTCTCCGGCCTGAGACAGGCCGCCGCCGATGACCACGAGCTGGGGATCGACGGTCAGTACGGTGGCCGCCACGCCGGTGGCCAGGTCGGCGACGAAGGCGCCCACGATCGAGGCGGACCGGCACACCAAGATCTTCGGTACGGCCGGCCAGCTGACCGGCGACGGCCGCCTCATCCACATCTACGACTTCGCGTCGGAGAAGACGACCACCTGGGACACCTCAGCGGACGGATCGTCCGCCGCCGAGGGACACGCCGGCGGCGACGAGAACCTCACCCGCTCCTTCGTCGACGCCCTCCACCAGGGCCGCCCCGAACTGATCCGCTCCGGCATCCGGGAGAGCGTGGACAGCCACCGCGTCGTCTTCGCCGCCGAACGCGCCCGCCTGACCGGCGCCGTCGTCACCCTCTGAGCCAGGAGGCACCCCCATGACCGTCTCCTCCGCCACCGCCCCCCACGTCAGGGCGACCGCCACCGTCAACACCGCGCCACCCTCCCGGAGCAGCGCGGTGACCCATCGGCTACACCTCCGCCCTGCTGCTGGGGTACCGGAGAAGAAGGCCTGACCGCCGGGTGCGGGCAGGGGAGGAATCACCCGGCCCGCACTCCCTGCGCGGCTCAGGCGCGCCAGGCGTCGGCGGCGTCCTTGGCGTACTGGGTGAAGTCGCGCGCCGGCCGGCCCAGCGCCTGCCGCACTCCGTCGGCGAGGCTCTCGTTGCGGCCGTCGAGCACCTCGGCGAACAGCGCGTTGAGGCCGACGATCTCGTCCTCCGGCAGGCCCGCCGCTCGTGCGCCCTCGGCGAACTCCTCGGGGGTGACCGGTGCGTAGGCCACCTCGCGCGCGCTTGCGGCGGAGATCTCCGCGGCGGCATCGGCGAAGGAGAGCAGGCGCGGCCCAGTGAGCTCGTACACCTTGCCTGCGTGCCCGTCCTCTGTGAGGGCGGCGGTGGCCACGTCGGCGATGTCCTCGACGTCCACGAAGGGCTCGGTCACGTCCCCGGCGGGCAGCGCGATCGTGCCGCTCAGCACCGGGTCGAGCAGCCAGCCCTCGCTGAAGTTCTGCATGAACCAGCTGCAGCGCACGATCGTGGCCTCGACGCCGGAGCCCAGTACGACCTGCTCGGCCTGCTGGGCCAGTTCCTCGTTACGGCCCGACAGCAGCACCAGACGGCGCACTCCGGACTGTACGGCCAGCGCGGTGAATCGGCGGATGCGGTCCAAGGCGCCGGGGAAGGCCAGGTCGGGATAGTAGGTGATGTAGACGGCATGGACGTCGCGCACGATCGGCGCCCAGGTGCTGCTGTCCTCCCAGTCGAAGTCGGGGCGGGAGCCGGCGCGCACGTCGCGGCCCATGGCCTTCAGGCGTTCCGCCACGCGGCGACCCGTCTTGCCGGTGGCTCCAAGGACGAGGATGGTGGTGTTGTTCGTCATGGCTCCAGTCCACCAGCCTGCGATGAGATCGAACATGGCCGAGACGCGCGAGCGCATAAGCGATCGTCTCGTCCGCGATGCGCGGTTCGGCGGCCGCCATCCGCCAGGCCGTCCCGAGTCCCGTCCCACCGGACCGGTTGGTGGATCTTCTGCGTCGACGACCCCGGCGCGTGACTGGATGCAGGCCGGCCTGCGGCAGGCGAGACCGTCGGCCGAGGGTGGAGCCGCCGGACACCCGGCGGCGCGAGATCCCCGGGGGGAGCGGAACGGGTCGGCACGATGAGTCGCGAGGCCGCCTTCGAACGCGCATCCCCGGCGGAAGCACGGCTGAGGACTTTCTGCCCGAAGACGGCTTCTAGGGAGTGACGATGGCGAAGTCGGGCGTCGGGTCGTCCAGGACGGCGACGAGGCGCCGCAGGACGCCCATGTCCCCGTCGTGGTCGAGGCCGTCGGTGCCCTTTCCCGCGAGCAGGCCGAGCAGGTGCGCCTTGGTGAGCCGCACGGTGAGGTCCACAGCGGCGGCGGGCGGGTCGGGCTGCTGGATGAGCGCCCCGTTCGACATGCTGGTGCGGAAGCGCTCGCCGGAGTCGGTGAGGTGCCAGTCGATGGCGAAGCGCTCGTTCCACGCCTGAGGCCCGTTGACGCGGATGGCCAGCGAATCGAAGATCTGCTCAGGGGTCAGGGCGGCGATCATGTCGGGTGAGGTGACGTCGACGCCGGCCGGCACGACGTCACCGTTCAGCTCCAGAGCGCCCATCAGGTAGAAGTTGCGCCAGGTGCCGTTCTCCGCGCCGTGGCCAAGAGCGGTGTACACCTCGGCGAGCAGTTTGCGCGCCTCGGTGTCGTGCTCGTCGGCGAAGACGGCGTGGTTGAGGAGTGTGGCGGCGAAGCGTAGGTCCCCCTCCTTCCTGTAACGATCGGCCAGCCCGACGACCGCCGCGGTGCCGCCCAGGCACTCGACGTACCGTCTGGCCTGCTCGACCGGCGGGTGCTCCCACAGATGGGCGGGATTGCCGTCGAACCAGCCGAGGTAGCGCTGGTAGATGGCCTTGACGTTGTGACTGACCGACCCGTAGTAGCCGTGCGTGTGCCAGGCCTGCTCCAAGGCGGGCGGCATCTGCATTCCCTCGGCGATCTCGATGCCGGTCAGGCCGCGGTTGAGCAGGCGCAACGTCTGGTCGTGCAGGTAGGCGTACAGGTCGCGCTGCTCTGACAGGAAGCGGACGATGTTGTCCTTCTCCCAGGTGGGCCAGTGGTGGGAGGCGAAGGCGACATCGGCCTTGTCGGCGAACAGCGCGATCGC
This sequence comes from Nonomuraea sp. bgisy101, assembly GCF_057708945.1. Lineage (NCBI taxonomy): Bacteria > Bacillati > Actinomycetota > Actinomycetes > Streptosporangiales > Streptosporangiaceae > Nonomuraea > Nonomuraea sp. bgisy101. The sequence continues at coordinate 101,511 of NZ_JBYITD010000023.1, read as the reverse complement.
CTCGGTCAGATAGCGGGCCCAGACACGGGCGTCGCGCACCACCGCACCGCGCAGGGTGAGGATGTTGTGCTGGTTGTGGGTGGCGTTCTCGGCCATGCACAGCGCGCGCCGGTCGGGGAACAGGAAGTTCATCTCCGAGGGCGCCTCGGTGCCGGGGGTGAGCTGGAAGACGATGCGTACGCCGTCGACCGTCTCCTCCTGACCGGTGCGGGTGATGTCGACGGTGGGTGCGATGAGGGAGAGGGTGCCGGTCGAGTTGGTCATTCCCAGACCGCATCCGATCTGTCCTTCGGCTGAGCGGGGCAGTGCCGGGCCGTACATGTAGACGGAGCGTCGGGTCATGGCGATGCCGGCGTAGACGTTCTCGGAGACCGCGTGTCCCATGAACCCGGCGGGGGCGATGATGGGAATGCCCTCACCGTCGGTGATGCCGCGCACGCCACCGAAGTGGTCGACGTGGGAGTGGGTGTAGATGACGCCGGTGACCGGCCGGTCACCTCGGTTGTCGCGGTAGAGCCGCAGTGCGGCGGCCGCGCACTCGGTGGAGATCAGCGGGTCGATGACGATGACGCCGGACTCGCCCTCCACGATCGTCATGTTCGACAGGTCCAGGCCGCGAACCTGGTAGATGCCGTCGGTCACCTCGAACAGACCCTGCTTGACGCACAGCTGGCCCTGGCGCCACAGGCTCGGGTGGGCGCCCTCGGGGCACTCGCCGTTGAGGAAGTCGTAGGAGTCGTTGTCCCAGACGACCCGGCCGTCGGCGGTCTTGACCACAGCCGGGCTCAGCCGCGCGACGAACCCACGCTCGGCGTTGTCGAAGTCGGTCCGGTCATGAAAAGGAAGGTCAGCCATAAAAGGTGCCTTCCCGACATAAGTTATAAACAGGGTACAAAAGGGTCTAAGAGTCGGCCGTCGGCCAAGCGGGTGGCGTCCTGTCGTGCGTGGACATGGCCGACCTGCGGCCGGCCGGGGTACGCCCGGGCCGTGCCTGCGGTTTCGCTCCTCAGCGTGGCGTCACCCATTCCGAACGGCCGGCGGCTTGGCTGTCACCGGAGGTGGAGGAACTCCCGCCCGCCCTCGCGCCTCCTCGACCCGCTCCGGGTCACCGAACGCACCGGGAGGACGCATGAACGACGAGGCCACACCGAATGTCGGCACTCGCGCTCGGGATCACCTGGCCAACGAGAGAACGTACCTCGCGTGGTTGCGCACCGGCATCAGCGTGGCGGCGCTCGGCGTCGCGGTGGCGAAGTTCGCACCGCACAGGGGTATCCACGCCGTGGTCTCGGGCGGCATCCTGATCTTCGCCGGCCTGCTGGTGAGCGCCTATGGGACGGTGCGGTACCGCTCCGTCGGGCGGCAGTTGGACTCCGGGCTCTTCGCCCCGACGCGGTTCGGCGCGATCACGGCCGCGACCGTGGTCACCGTCCTGGCTCTGATCGCCGTCGTGGTCCTCATCTGACACCGAGGATGGAACGAACGCCTGCGGGCATGAGGGAGGGCGCGGCCCTGCGCTTGCAGGCCGCTAACGAAAGCCATTGCTTCATCAATAAACCTCCGCGAAAGCGACATGCAAGGAGGTTCACATAGAAATACTCCTGAAAGACCCGAAACCGCACATAACGGGAGTTTTCTATCATGCAGGCATTCAAGAAGGCCGTCACCACCGGCGTCATCGCGGCCTCGGCGCTCGTCGCCCCGTTGCTGATGTCGGCGCAGCCGGCCGGCGCCGGCACCAACCCGACCACCAGCGCCGTGGCGCAGTCCGCTACCACCCCTGTTCAGGCGTCGGTCGACACCAGCCAGTGCCGCAAGAACAAATGCTTCCTGAGGCAGTGGAAGAAGAGCTGGAAGAAGAAGCGCAGGGGCGACAGGCACACGATCATCGTCGTCCCGGGTGGCCGGGAGGTTCACCACCACCACTATTACCCGGAGCACAAGCCGGAGACCAAGCCGGAGCACAAGCCGGAGACCAAGCCGGAGACCAAGCCCGCGCCCGCACCTGCCCCGGCACCCGCACCCGCGCCCGCGCCCGCGCCCGCGCCTGCGCCCGTGCCGGCACCCGCGCCTGCGCCCGCGCCCGCACCTGGCCCGGACGGTCATGTGGATCGGCTGCCGCCGGGGGACCCCCGGAACCCCGCGGGTCAGTGAGCGCAGGACACAAAGGCGACTCGTGGCACCCGGGAGCGCGTCTGACGCGAAACAGCCATAAGAAGTGAATGCCGCTCTGCCGGACACCAGCAGGCCCTCGCATCCGCCGATGCGAGGGCCTTTGTCCATGACCGGCCCCGGGCGCATCTGGTGCGCCACCCGCGTCCGGGTCGATGCCGACCAGGCCGAACTCCGCACCTGGGACGGCGTTTTCCCGCGGCTTCATCGCCCTCTTCCTCCTCGGCCGCTGCTCGCCATGCCCACACGGACTGGGCTCATCCGCATCCCCGATCCGCATGACAACGAACTCGTGATCACACCTGATCCAAGGCTGCGACGACGGCGCCGAGGGCTCGGGCGCCCGTGCCCCGGCTGCTGCGGCTCGCCTTGCTATCCTAGGAGCCTTAGTTTTAGCCTAGTCTCATTAGTTTCGATCGAAGTGTTCTAGGAGAAGGGTGGCGTGCCCATGGCGCGGGCCGGGTTGACGGCGGACCGGGTGACGTTCGCCGGTGCCGAGCTGGCGGACGAGGTCGGGCTTGACCACGTGACCATGTCGGCAGTGGCGCGGCGCCTCGGGGTGAAAGACGCCAGCCTTTATGCGCATGTCCGTAACCTGCAGGACCTGCGCGGGCGGATCGCCCTGCTGGCGGCGGACGAGAAGACCATCCGCATCGCGGAGGCGACCGCCGGGCGGGCGGGAAAGGACGCCCTGGTGGCGTTCGCGAACGCCTACCGGACGTACGCCCACGAACACCCGGGCCGGTACACGGCGACGCAGATCCCGATGGAGATCGACCCCGAGCTCGTGGCACAGGCCCCCGGGCCACGACGCGCGATCGAGCTGACGTACAGCATGCTGCGCGCCTACGCACTGGACGAGCCTGACCTGACCGACGCGGTCCGGCTGATGCGGAGCATGCTCCACGGCTTCATCGGCCTCGAGGCCGCGGGCGGGTTCGCGCACGCGCGCCCGGCGGAGGACTCATGGGTCCGCTGCCTCGATGCTCTGCACACCCTCCTGGAGCACTGGCCCGCACACCATGAAGGAGATCCGACATGACCAGCCCGACCATCGGCCGCCTGCGCGTGGACGGTGCCACCCTGCACTACGAGGTGCGCGGAAGGGGTCCGCTCCTGCTGCTGATCCCCGGCGGCGCGGGCGGCGCGGCGTCCTTCGACGGCGTGGCCGACGACCTGGCCGCCGAATACACCGTCGTGTCCTACGACCCGCGCGGCCTGTCCCGCAGCCCGCTGGACGACCCGGAGGCCCAACAGCGGGTGGCGCAGCACGCCGACGACGCGTACCGGCTGCTGGAGCTGCTGTCTCCCAGCGCGCCCGCCCGCGTGGTCGGCAGCAGTTCAGGTGCGATCGTCGCGCTGGACCTGCTCGCCACCCACCCCGAGCGGATCGAACGCGTCGTGGCGCACGAGCCGCCGGTGGTGGAGGTGCTGCCGGACGCCGCCGAGCATCGCGCGATGCTCGCCCGAGTACAGGACACCTTCCGCCGGGAGGGACTGATGCCCGCGGTGGCCGTGTTCGCGGCCGGCCTCCGGCGGCCCGGCGACGATCCCGTCGACGCCCAGGCGGCCACGGAGCTACCGCCACAGGCGACGGCGCGAGCTGAGCGGACGATGGCTGACATGCCCTACTTCATCGGGCGTATCGTGCCGAGCTTCATGGCCTACGCCCCGGACCTGGATCGCCTGAAGGCTCTGTCGGACCGGCTCGTACTCGGCGGCGGAGCGGACTCGCGTGGCGAACTGCCCTACCGTCCCGCCGCCTTCCTGACCGAGCGGTTCGGCACGGAGCTCATCCACTTCCCCGGCGGGCACACGGGACTCAGCACGCACCCCGCCCAGTTCGGCGAGGTGCTCCGCAAGGTGCTGAGCGCCTGAGGATGCCGCCGAGCCGGGCCGCCATTAACCTGGACGCCTCATCTTCCAAGCCGAGGAGAGCCGATGCGCAGTGGTCTGGAGTTGGCCGGGCGATATCGGCTGGAGGCGCCTCTCGGACAGGGCGGCATGGGCGACGTGTGGCGGGGCATGGACCAGCGCCTGCGCCGCCCGGTCGCGGTCAAGATCCTCCTGCTGAGCGCGTCGGCCGACGGGGCCGGGGTCGCGCGTTTCCGGCGGGAGGCCGAGATCGCCGCGGCGTTGAACCATCCGGGGATCACCACGGTGTTCGACATCGACGAACACACCGACGGGGGGCTTCACCTGCTGTTCCTGGTGATGGAGCTGATGCGGGGGCGTGACCTGGCCTCGGTACTGCACGAGCGGCCGGGCGGGTTACCCCTCGCGCAGGTGACGGACTGGGCGGCGCAGATCCTCGATGCCCTCTCTGCGGCCCACCGGCACGGGGTGGTACACCGCGACATCAAACCGGCCAACCTCTTCCTGACCGACGACGGATGGGTGAAGGTCTGTGACTTCGGGATCTCCCGCCTGGCCGACGCCACCAAGATCACCGCTACCGGGTCGTCCGCGGGGACTCCGCTCTACATGGCGCCCGAGCAGATCGAGGGCCGTACCGTCGACGAGCGCACCGACCTGTACGCCTTCGGCTGCGTGCTGTACCAGATGCTGACCGGGACCACATGGGTGGACACAGGCTCGGGCGTCGGCGCCGTCCTCTACCAGCACCTGAACCAGATCCCGGCACCCCCGCACTCCGTGCGGCCCGACATCGACGACCGGTTGAGCAGCCTGGTGCTGGACTTGCTGGCCAAACGGCCCGATGACCGGCCCAAGGACGCGGCCACCGTCGCCGAACGCCTGCGCGGCCCGGACCCTCGCCCCTCCTCCAGCGGCGGGCCCGCAGCGCCACGGCAGATCCACCCCGAACGGCGCAGTGGGGACACGCTCCCGCCCGCGCCCCAGACGGCGGGCCGTCCGACCATGGGGATCAAGCACGGTGGCGGCACCGCGACCGCCGCGATAGCGCTGGCGCTGCTGTGCCTTCTAGGGCTTCTGGTCATGATCCTTCAGGTCGCCGAGTTGCTCCTGCGCTTCCCCGGCGATGCGCCGGTCACGTTGTTGCTGGCGAATCTCGCGGTGAGCGTGGTGGAGGGGTACGTGCTCGCCAAGGGCGCGCTGTTGCTGTTCCGGCAGAGGACGGCAGGGCGCTGGATGATCGCGGCGACCGGCGGCGTGGTGGCCGTGCACGGTATGAGCGCCAGCGCGCAGTACCTTCTGACAGGCGGGAGGCTGTCCATGGACACGCCCGCCTCCATGGTCGTCTTCGTCGTCGCCCCGCTGACGGCCGTGGTGGCGGCTGCCGCCATGCTCATGGCCGTACTCCCGTCCACCGGCCGCTGGTGCCTTCGCCGAAGCTAGACCGCCCTCCGCTGCGCGCGGAGGAACAGGCTGTGGACTCGCGTGCACCTACCCCGCCGCCTGTGCGTGTCGCCTTTCGGGTAGCGGCCGCTCCATGCGACGAACGCGCCTACCTCTTCCTCGGCGCCATCACGCTGGCCGCCCTGGCGATCTGGCTCCGCGCCTGATCCAGGAGACAGCGCTCAGCCGCCGTCTTTCACTCCGCCCAGGCCTGAGCGGTCGAGGAAGGCGGTGAGCGGGCCGTCGGTGAGTTTGCCCTGGCGTTGTGCCTTGGCCAGGTCGCGGCCCAGTTCCTGGATCTTCTCGCGTGCCTCGCCCGCCTTGCCCTGGGCGAGCTTCCTGGCCGCGTCCCGGATCTTCCTGTGTGCCTTGTCGGCCAGTTTCGCGTCGATGCCGCCGCTGGCTTGTTGAGCGGTGATGGCGCGGTCGAAGGCGGCCAGCCAGGTTCGGGGGCCTTGCGGTGGAGGAGTGGGCGCCGCGCTCGGTCTGCGGGTCGGCCGTGGCATCGGCTTGGTCGGCGCGGCGGCCGAGGTCGGCTGCCGTGGTTCTGCCGTGACGGCCACCGGCAAGGAGGAGGAGGGCGGCGCGGCCTGCTGTCCCGAGCCGGAGAACAGAGCGACGGCGCCGAAGGTGACGAGCGCGATGGCGGCCAGGGCGGCGGCGAGCTGGATCAGCAGGCGTTGGCTGCTCGCCGGCGACGTCCTGGTGGAGCCGGGCCGTGGAAGTGGCGTGAAGAGGACGGCGGTGTCCGCGACCCGCGTCATCCCAGCTGGTGGCGGCACAGGTGCTGCCTGAGCCGGCGATCCGGCATGGCGGCCGCCTGCCTGGGCGGTGTGGACGACGGAGAGAAGGATCTGCCGGACCTGGTCGGCGCTGGCGGGCCGGGCGGCGGGGTCCTTGGCGAGCATGGCCAGGATGAGCCGCTCCAGCTCCGCGGGGAGACCAGGGCGGTGGGCGCCCGGTTGCACGGGTGACCTGTGGATGTGCTGGTAGACCAGCTCAGCGGGGGACCCGCTGAAAGGCGGCTGCCCGCACAGCAGCTCATAGGCCACGCAGCCCAAGGCGTACAGGTCGGTGGTGTTCATCCCGCCCGAGCCGTCGATCTGCTCGGGAGCCAGGTAAGCGGGGGTACCGATGATGGTGCCGACCGTGGTGAGCCGGGCCGCCTCGGCGGCGATGTGCGCCAGGCCGAAGTCGACCACCTTGATGATGCCGTCGGCGGTCAGGTGCAGGTTGGCCGGTTTGATGTCCCGGTGCACCACGCCCACCTCGTGAGCGGCATGGAGCCCGGCTGCCGCCTGGGCGAGGAGGTGACAGGCCTCCGCGACGTCGAATCGGCCGCGCCGAACAAGCTCGGCGGCCAAGCTGCGGCCGGTGAGCAACTGCATGACCAGGAACCGGCGGTACTCGTCGGCTCCGACGTCCAGGACGTTCACCACGTTGGGGTGGATGACCTGTGCGGCGGCGCGAGCCTCGCGGGCGAATCGCTCGGCGGCGGTGATGCCTCCGGCCAGCGGGTCGAGGATCTTCACGGCGACGGACAGGTTTCGCTTGCGATCGTGGCCACGCCACACCTCGGCCATGCCACCGCGGCCGATCTGGTCGATCAGCTCGTACCGCCCGGCGACGAGCACCGGCTGTTGCGTTGTCATGCCCGTTCTCAATCTCCCCTTACGCCACACGTATCCCGCCTCACCCTAGTGGGCGCATCAGCCGCTATCTGGGCGTAGCGGGCAAGCGTGAGGCGGCCGTGACACGGATGAGAACCCGCACGAGCGGCTACGAACGGGAGTCGGCGTCGAGCCACCGAACCTCAGGCGAGACGTCCGAGAACGTCGCGCATGTAGGCAAGGGCTTGACGGTCGTCGAGACGGTTCCCTGAGGCCCCTGCCCGGGCCGTATCGGACCGGGCGGCCACCTTGTGCACGGCCTCCGCGACCAGGGTGCGGGTGGCCAGTGCGCCGAAGTCGTTGATCCCCTCCAGATACTCGATCATGTACGCCGCCTCGGGGAGACGGTCGATCGCCGCCATCATGGTGATGAACTCGATGGAGACCACGCCGGCGGCGATCACGTTGCCAGTCTCGATGAGCTCATCGATGTAGGAACGGAGCAGTCGGAAGGCCTGCGCCCGGTGCCCTCGCCGGAACGCCGTCCGGGCCTCGATGGCCTTGTTGGCCGAGAGCGCGCCCTCAGGGAGGTCGACGTCGGCCGCGTCGTCGAAGTACCGCTCGGCTTGGTCGCGGCGACCTTGGAACGAGGCGGAGTACCCGAGGGTCTGCAACGCCCAGTGCAGCAGCGTCGGCGGTCCCTGGGCCCGGTAGAAGTCGGCCAGCGCCGAGACGGACGCGTCGACCTCGTCGAAGCGCCCGATACCCAGGAGCGTCCCGGCCGATGTCATCTCCAGGAACACGGCGAGGTATTCCTCGCCCTGGTCGCGCAGCTCGGATGTGGCTGTCGGCAGGCACCGTCGCAGAGCCTCGCCGTCGCCGGACACGTACGCTCGGGCGTACCGGCTCAAGGGCAGGTCGGGTTCGCCGCAGCGGCTCACGACGTCGTCATAGCCGTCGGGGTTGCCGCTCTGGGTGTACCGCTCGGCGACCCAGACGAGCCAGAACGCGACCAGGTCCTCATCGCCCTGCGATGTCACGGCGAGCAGGCGCTCGGCCCAGTCGCCGATCTCCTGCAGCCCTCGCAGAGTGATCTCGGTCACGACCGGCCGGACCAGCGCATCGGCCAGTCGCGGTTGTCCGGTTCGACAGGCCCAGGCGACACTCGCACGCAGATTCGGCCACAGTTCGGCGAGCCTGACGACGCCCTCGATCTCGCGGGGTCCTCTGAGGAGGCCGCCGATGACGCCGACCTGGCGGAGGCACCACCTCGCGTGACGCTCGGCGACCGGGTCGGTCTGCCCGTGATCCCGCAGCTGCTCCGCGGCGAACTGTCGCATGGTCTCGAGCAAGCGGAACCGCCGGCCGAACGGGCCTGACTCGACGTCGACCATCGACCGTTCCACCAGCACGCCCAGGATGCCGTCGACGTCCAGCAGCGTCGAGGCCTCATCGGTGACGGCTTCCGCCGCGCCGAGGTCGAACGAGCCGTTGAAGACGGACAAGCGTTGGAACAGGGCCTGTTCGGCCGGTGCCAGCAGGTCGTAGGACCATCGCATGGCCGCCCGTAGGGTGCGATGGCGCGGGACACCGGTCCGGCGTTCGCCGGTCACCCGGAGACGATCGTCGAGCCGGGCGACCAGGTCGGCCGGCCTGTGGCTTCTCGCGCGTGCGGCCGCCAGCTCGATGGCAAGCGGTATCCCATCCAGCCGGCGACAGATGTCGTCGACCTCGTCCCGATACAGGCGTCTGTCGTAGGTCCGATCCGCGGCCAGCGCCCTGGCGTGGAACAGCTCGGCGCCGGCGGGGCGATCCAGCGGCCCGACGACGAGGACCAGCTCGTCGTCGACGCCGAGCCGCTCACGGGACGTGGCGAGCACGCGGGCCTGGGTGCCCGTGACGATGGCGTGGGCCAGCTCGGCGGCGCCCTCGATGACGTGTTCGCAGTTGTCGATGAGCAATACCGCCGGACGCGACCTCAGGACAGTCATGACCGACTGCGTCAGACTCTGTCCCGCGCGCTGTGTGACACCCAGCGCGTCGGCCACGGCGCGGGGCACCTCGCTTGACGATCTGATCGTCGCCAGCTCGATCAGCCATCCGCCCCAGCCGCGGTTGCCTGCCGCGATGCGGGCCGCCGCGAGTGCGAGCCGGGTCTTGCCCATTCCGCCCGGCCCGACAAGAGTCACCAGGGGCGATGCGGCCACCATGTCGTCGATGACCCGCAGATCCTCATCCCGGCCGATGAGCCGGCCCGACCGATGGGGAAGGTTGCCCACCGTCGAATCGTCGATCGATGCGACGTTCTCCGTCCCCGACGGAGGACGGGCTGGTCCTTGCGCCGCCTCGCGGCGTTCACCGAGCCGATCGTCGTGACCGAGGATCTGCGACTCGAGCGCCCGCAGCCGCGGTCCGGGTTCGACGCCGAGCTGCTCGACGAGGTTGTGCCGGGCTTGCCTGAACGCCTCGAGCGCGTCGCCCTGACGGCCCACCCGGTAAAGCGCGGTCATGAGCAGCGCCCAGAGCCCTTCGCGGAAGGGATGGCGCCGCGCGAGCTCGGTCAACGGCCCGACGGCCGCCTGCGGATCAGATTCGATCCGGCACTCCAGATCGACCTCGACGGCGCTCAGCCACTGTTCGGTCAGCCCGTCCAATGTCGCTGCGAGGCCGGGGGCATCCACCCCGGCCAGGGGAGGCGCCGTCCACTCGGCGAGGGCCGCGCTGACGTCGCCCTCGCGGAGGTACCGCTGAAAACGCGCGATGTCGACCGCATCGGCCCGGACGTCGAGGCGGTAGGCCGCGCCCGCCCTGACGATCACGGCGGGACCCAGCCCCTTGCGCAGTCGGGAGATGTGCCACTGCAGCGTCTTCTCGGCCGTCCTGGGCGGTGCGTCGCCCCACACGAGCTCGACCAGCCGCGAGACCGGTACGGGAGTGCCGGGCGTCATGGCGAGGGCGGCCAGCACCGCCTGGGAACGACCCGAACCGATGTCGACCGGCCGGCCGTCATCGGTGACGGCACCGACGCCGCCGAACAGATGGATCCGCACCACGGGACTCCCGGACATCTCAACCCTGACTGACCCGGCCGCAGGCCGACGACATGCCGCTCACAGCCGATTGTCCCGGACGCCGACGGCATCCCCACCGCGCGCACACCGGCGGCCAACCGTCTGCCCACCACGCAAGGGCATCGTTGGCCCCGAAGCCACGTGGCAACGCAGACCACCGGGCCGGTGGCTGGGACGAGGGAGTAGCAGAAGTATGCAAACGCGCACAACGGCACGAGTCGTCGGCACGCTGTTCGTCATCGCGACGGCCGCGGGAGTACTCAGCGTGGCCCTCTTGGGACCATCGGACCACATCTCCGCACCACACGAGTTCGCCAAGATCCATCACCAGGTAGCGGCGGGCGCCCTCATGGTGCTGGTCATGGCCGCCGCGATCGCCATGATCCCCCCGATCCTCTATCCCGTTCTCAAGGAACACAACGAGGCGCTCGCTCTCGGCTACGTCGTCGCCAGGGGTATCGAAGCCGTTCTGGTGCTTCCTGCCGCGATCGGCCCGCTCCTGCTGCTCTCGATGGCCTCACCGCAGCCGCAAGGTGCGCCGAACGACCCCGAACGGTTCGACTACGTGCGAGAGTTGGCTCAGACGTACGACACGTGGGGATATTCCGCCAGCGTCGTCTTCTTCTGCCTGAGCGTCCTCCTCCTGAACTATCTGCTGTACCGTTCCCGGGTCGTTCCCCGGCTGATCTCAGGCTGGGCTCTCGCCGCTGTGCCGCCCTACCTGGCGGGCGGTCTTCTGGTCATGTTCGGCCTGCTCACCACCTCCTCGGCGGTCAACACTCTGCTGATCCTGCCCTTGGCCGTGAACGAAATGGTCCTGGCACTGTGGCTGCTGGTGAAAGGAATCAAGCCTGCGACTGTGCGGGTTTGAGCTGCTGGTCGTCCGCTGGGGAAGTAGTGGGGAGCCGGCCGGCGGTCTGCGGGCTTCTGCCGGATGCAGGTCAGCCGCGCGGGTGTGGTCCGTGTGACTTCGCGTGCCATCCAGCCGGTGGGTCCTCGCCGACCAGCCCGTCCACGGCCTCGCGGAGCAGGTCGGCATGCCCGGTGTGCCGCCCGTACTCCTCGATCAGGTCGCAGATCAGCCGGCGCAGGCTGACATGGCGCCCGTCGGGGAAGGCGAGGTGGACGAGCTGGTCGAGTCCGCCGGCGGCCAGGGCCGTTTCGAGCCTCGCCTGCGACCGTTCGACGGTGGCGTCCCAGAGCGCGTAGAGGTCTTCGGGGGTGTCGTCGGCGGCCGAGTTGAAGTCCCAGTCGGGGTCGGCGGCCCAGTCTGCGGTGTTCCATGGCGGGCCGAGCGGCGCGCCGCTGAGTTTGGTGCTGAATATCTGCTCTTCGACGCATGCCAGGTGTTTGAGCAGTCCACCCAGCGTCAGCGAGGAGGCGCCGATGCGAGTCCGCAGCCCGGCCGCGTCGAGGTTGTCGGTCTTCCATCGGAAGGTCGTGCGCAGGCGCCCGAGCGCACCGAGGAGGTGCTCGGCCTCGGTGCCGGCGGCGGGTGGTTCCCACCAGTAGTCGCTGTTGGTCATGGCGCCACCGTAGAGGCCAATCCGGACGTTCTGTGTCCGGAAGCCATCGAAGCCGGTGCGGCGTCATGCCGGGTGCTTCGAGCTCCACGCGCCTGGCTCAGCCGGTGCCCAGCAACCGGCGGATGAACGCGGTGGAGAGCTCCAGCGCCGCCTTGTTGGCGTGGGTGTCACGGAGCTGGTCGACCATGACGAAGTCGTGGACCATGCCCTGGAATCGGACCGCGGTGACCTCCACGCCCGCCTCGCGCAGCTTGTTGGCGTAGGCCTCGCCCTCGTCGGGCAGCACGTCGGCCTCGCCGTTCAGGATCATGGCGGGCGGCAGCCCGCTCAGCTGGTCCAGGCTCGCGCGCAGCGGTGAGGCGTACACCTCGGCACGCTGGGCGGGATCGGTCATGTACTGGTCCCAGAACCACTTCATGCCGTCGCGGTTGAGGAAGTAGCCGAGCGCGAACTGGTGGTAGGAGCCGGTGTCGAAGTCGGCGTCGGTGACCGGGTAGAACAGGATCTGGTCCTTGACCGCGACGTCGCCCCGCTCTTGCGCCATGATCGCCAGGATGGCCGCCATGTTGCCGCCGACGGAGTCGTCCGCCACCACCATGCGGGAGGCGTCCAGGCCCTTGCCGGAGCCGTGGCGCGTCACCTACTGGCGACGGCGTAGTCCTGCTCGATCGCGGTCGGGTACTTCGCCTCGGGCGCGCGATCGTACTCGGAGAGGACCACGGCGGCGCCGGTCCTGCCGGCCAGTTCGCGCACGAGGCGGTCGTGGGTGTGGGCGCTGCCGAAGGCCCACCCGGCGCTGTGGATGTAGAGGTCCTTGATGATCACGTCCGCCGGGCGGCCCGGTGACGGACCATGACCCCGCTCCACCGCTCGGAGACTTCGAGCCACATGCGGACGACAAGATGTACGCAAGGCTCATGCGCGAACATGATCACTTGGCGCCATGCGCGGAGAATCGGCGAGTATCGCCGGCCGCCCTCGTCCGGCCAGGCGTCATGTGCAGGGGGAGACATGGGCGCACGCTTCAGTAGGAGGACCACGGGACGCGGAACCTCCCCGGGGACTCCCGGGACAGCCGTCGACACCGGTGACCGCGGCGTTGTCTGGGATGACGTCCGCGATCTTTCGTGTACGACGTCGGCATGGCGTATCTGGAACATGGGAGGCTGGATGCTTCGGGCCGCTGCGCAGAATCTGCTGGCCATCGCTATCGTCGCGGTCGCCATGATGATCTGCGTGAAAAGTCTCGGCGCCCAGCTCCACCTGTCTCTGGTTTGGCGAACGATCGCCTTTGTCGCGATTCCGCTGAGCATTATCAGTCTTGTGTTCGCGATCGCAGCGCTCTTGTTCACCGGCCGATACGGATCTGCCTTGCGACTCGAGTCGCCTGCGGAGGTTTCTGCTCGACGCCGGCTCGTCAAGACGACGCTACTGAAGATCTCTTCTGCCCTGTTGGCGCTCAGCGCGGTCGTCGTGATCGCGACCCGATGCTTCGCCCCATGAAGAGTGATCCTCTCGGCACAGCGGCGGCAGGCCTGTGATCATTACCGTGACGCTGCTCGCCAGCCGGGTCAGGCGGTCGCCGGGCACCTGACCTCCGGTCGACCCGTGCGGATCGAGCAGAACGGCTGGGACGAGCTGGGTGTTGACGTAGGCGACAGAGGTTGGGAGCGGGTAAGGGGCCGGCAGCCGGCCATGAGAGACGCGCTCTCCGTGCTCAGCCTTCCGGATGCAGGACGCGCTTGAGGAACGAGCGGGTGCGCTCGTGCCTGGGGTCGCCGATCACCTGGGCGGGCGGGCCGTCCTCGACGATGACACCGCCGTCCATGAACACCACGCGGTCGGCCACCTCGCGAGCGAAGCCCATCTCGTGCGTGACCACGAGCATGGTCATGCCCTCCTCCGCCAGCTTGCGCATGACGGCGAGCACGTCGCCGACCAGCTCGGGGTCGAGCGCAGAGGTGGGCTCGTCGAACAGCATCAGGTCGGGGTTCATGGCCAGCGCCCTGGCGATGGCCACCCGCTGCTGCTGACCGCCGGAGAGCTGGGCGGGGTAGGCGTCGCACTTTTCTGAGACGCCGACCTTGTTCAGGTTGTCCCTGGCGATGACCTCGGCCTCTTTGCTGCTCCGCTTCAGGACCCGACGCTGCGAGATCATGACGTTCTGCAGCGCTGTCATGTGGGGAAACAGGTTGAACTGCTGGAACACCATCCCGATGCGGCGCCTGACCGCGTCGATGTCCGCGTCGGGATCGGTGATCTCGATTCCCTCGACGTGCACGGTGCCCTTGGTCGGCTGCTCCAGCAGGTTCACGCAGCGCAGCAACGTGGACTTGCCCGAGCCCGAGGGGCCGACGATGCAGACGACCTGGCCCGCTTCGATCGTGACGTCGATGCCTTTGAGCACCTCGTTCGCGCCGAAGTACTTGTGCAGCCCCTTGATCTCGATGGCGGGCGTCATCGACCACTCCCCTTGCGCTTCTCCAGCCGGGCTGCGAGATAGCCGAGCGGGACGGTGACGATCAGGTACGTCAGTCCCGAGACCATGATGGGCGTGGCGTTGGCGTACTGGGAAGCCAGATCGTTGCCGAACTTGGCCAGCTCCACGTACTGCCCTGAGACTCCGAGGAAGAGCACCAGCGAGGAGTCCTTGAGCAGGCTGACGAACTGGTTAGTGGTAGGCGGGATCACGATCCTGATCGCCTGGGGGATCACCACGGTGAACTGCGCCCTGGCCGCCGACATGCCCAGCGACCTGGCCGCCTCGGTCTGTCCCTTCGGCACGGCCTGCAGCCCGGCACGGAAGACCTCGGCCTGGTAGGCCGCGCCGACGAGGCCGAGCCCCAGGATGCCCTGGCCGTAGGTGCCGCCAGGCACCTCGAAGCCGGGCAGCGCCAGGGGCAGGAAGGTGATCAACAGGAAGATCAGGAGAGCCGGCAGGCCACGGAAGATCTCGATGTAGATCGTCGCGATCCACCGGTAAGGACGCACCGGTGAGATTCGCATGAGGGCGAAGATCAGCCCAAGCACGAAGGCGAGGACGAAGCCGCCGATCGTGTAGATGAGCGTGTTCCGCAGCGCGATCGTGAACAGCTCAGGCAGCGCCTTGTCGGCCACGTCGCCCTTGGCGAAGTTCTGGGCAAGACTCGCCCAGTCCACATACAGGACCAGCGCGACAAGGGCGACACCGAGCACGACGTACTGGCTGCCGCGAATGATCTTCTGTTTCTTGCGAGGGCTGAGCCGGGCACGGCCCGGCGCAGCCGCAACAGGCTGATCCGACATGTACTAGCCCAGCTCGCCGGGCTTCTTGCCGAACCACTTCACGAAGATCTGCTCGTAGGTGCCGTCGGCCTTGGCCTGGGTGATCGTGTCGTTGATCGTCTTGAGCAGGACCGGGTCGGCGCCCTTCTTGAGGCCGATGCCGTACTGCTCGCCGGTGTCGAGGCTGGCTATTAGCTCGAACTTGGCGGCGATCTCCGGCTTCTTCAGCCAGGTGAGGACCACGGGCAGGTCCTGGACGATCACGTCGGCCTGCCCCGCCTGCAAAGCCAGCAGTTCCTTGGGCGAGTCGGCGTACTCGGTCGGGTCGAACCCGTTCTTCTTGACGTAGTCGAGGCCGGTGGTGCTGGCCTGAGCGCCCAGCTTGAGACCCTTGGCCTTGACGTCCTCGAGGGACTTGGCGCCGGTGCCCTTCTTGGCCAGCAGCGCCTGCGTGGCGTCGAAGTACGGCACGGAGAAGTCGATGTTCTGCTTGCGCTCATCGGTGATCGTCATACCGGCGGCGGCCACGTCGCACTTCTTGGCGGCCATGGCGGCGCCGCTCTTGATCACGGCGAAGTCGATGTCGACGATATCCTGCGTCACCCCCAGCTTCTTGGCCGCCAGATCGACGATGTCGACGTCGAAGCCGACGACCTTGCCGCTCGCGTCCTTGAACTGGAACGGCTCGTAAGGGATGTTCGTGCACGTCGTGAGCTTGCCCGGGTTGACGAGCTGAGCACCGGACGCGCCCGCGCCGCCAGGGCTGGCGGTCGCGGTGGTGGTGCCGTCTCCTGAGCCGCCGCAGGCGGACAGTCCCAGGACGGCGGTCAAGGCGAGCGCGCTGATGGCGTTTCTGCGGCGGCTCATGGACCAGAGGGCCATGTCAGGCCTCCTCAAAGGGGTATGTCATGAATATTTGCATTTTGTGTAGCTTAATTCGCCCCGTGTGACGATCCGTCAGCAGAACCTCGTCCAGATCCTGCTATGGCCGCGTTGGACAGCGTAGAGCACCTTGAGGCCAGCCGTCTGCGGGCGGAGGCCAACGCGCTGACCATAGGCGCACGGTATCGGCGACGCCGGCGGGGGTTTCACCGTCCGGGCCGAACACGAGTTGCTCTGTCCCGCGGTCAACGTGCGGATCCTGCGGGTCGGTTCGCGTCCCACAGCGGGCCGCCTCCGACGCGCCGGTCCTGCTGCCCTCTCGGACGCCAGAGGTAGGGAACCCGCAGCGACCACCCCGGCCGAACCGGCGAGCAAGAGCCCGCGCCTCGGTGGTCCGGGTTGGGAAGCCGTATGCGCGTGCCGGGTGCACCGGTCCGGCGAGCTGAGACCCGGTGAACCCGGTCCGCCGTCTCGTGGGGGAGCGGGGGAGTGGGGGTGGGGGAGCGGGGGAGTGGCCGGTGGGAAAGCGCCCCGGGGCGGCGACGATGGGCAGGGCCGGCGCTTCGACAGCGAGGGCGGCTCGTTGGCCGGTGTCATGCGGGCCGGCTCGCGCCGGCGGCCCCATGTTCGGCCGCAGCCGCCGAATGGTTCTCCCGGTTCGTCGGCGAGGTCGCTGAGGAACTTCTCCTCCGGCGGTGTGGAGGAGCGCTGGACGCGCAAGGATCTCGGCGAGGCCAGGGCCAACGTGTTCATCGGTATCCCTCTGGGCGGATTCCTCTCGCTGGCCATCGCCGCGTGCGCCGCGACGGTCTTCCTGCCGCTGGACATCGAGGTGGACTCGCTCGGGCAGATGGCGCTACCGGCCGGGCTGGGGCTGGGGCGGATCGGCCTGGTGGTGGTGATCTTCGGAGTGTTCGCCGCCACTCCTTCTCCTCGTGGTGGCCGTGGCGGCCATCCCTCTGATGATCGCGACCAAGGCGGGGCAATGATCGCGGCGAGGACCCTGCACGCTCAGCTGCATCTGCTGGACCGGCAGGTGGCGCGGGCCGATGACGGGCGCCTGGTGTGCAAGGTCGACGATCTGGAGCTGGCCTTGGACCGGAACGGCTGTCCCTACGTCACGGCGATCCTGGCAGGGCCGCTGGCGTTGGGGCCGCGGATCGGCGGAGTGATCGGGCGCCTCATGGTGGCCACCACCGAGCTGTTCCGCCCGGAGGAGGACCCGGCGCCGCAGCGGATCGCCATCCGCGAGGTCGCCGGCATCGGGAGCGCGATCACGGTGGGCGGGGACCCCCAGGAGGCGGCGCTGGAACGCTGGGCGCGCACCCGTGTGATCGCGCCGCTTTCCGGCAGCGGCGCAGCGGGGCATGCCGCCGCACTCTTTCCGGCCAGGACCAGCAGGAGTGGTCTCCTGCGCATGAGCGACGTGATCGGCTGCCGGGTCATCGACAGCGAAGGGCGGCCGGTCGGGAGGTGGCCGACGTGCAACTGAGTCAGGACGGCCCACTGCTCGGCGAGGTGGGACACGCTTTCCGGCTGAGCGGGCTCGTCGTGGCGCCCCGTAGCACCGGCCAGCTGTTCGGCTACGAGCGCGGGCCCGGAGGCAGAAGCCCCGCTCTGGTCCGCATGCTCATCCGGCGGCTCCACCACGACAGCCGCTTCGTCACCTGGCAACAGGTGGAGGCGCTCGCCTCCGAGGTGCGGCTCAACGTCACCCGTGCCGATGTGGCGCCGCTCAAGGAGCTCTACCAACCCGACCCACAGGCGAGTCCGCAGCCGGCTGGATCGCCTGCGCAGAAGCACTCCTCAGGGAAGTGGCCACCGGTGCGCGAGCCGGACTTGACCGTCGCCCGGTGAGCCTCCCCTCGACATGAAGAGTCGGGCTCCCCGGTCCGGGGAGCCCGACAGGCCGCGCCTTGTCTACGGCATCGGGAAACGGCCGTAGTAGTCGCCGACCTCACGCCGGTAGGCGGTGTCCTTGTAGGTGTTCTCGTCGAACTCCGGAGCGTCCTTGATCTCGTCCTTGGTGCGGGCGAGGTAGACCTTCTCCTCTTGGGGGTCGATCCGGATGATGGTGCTGGCGGGCAGGACGACCTTCTTGCCGAAGATCCAGAATCCGGTGTCGACGACGAGGTAGTTGGCACCGACCTCGTTGTTCTGCTCGTCCACCGAACCGATCTTGCCGTCGGTGGCTTCGACGTCGTAGCCGACCAGGCTCATGGTCGGGTCGGAGACGACGTCTTCGCGGTAGCTCCACGGGTCACTCATGTATGTCCACTCCAGATGGTCGAAGATTCGTGGTCGGTCAGCTACCCGGCCCACGTCCGCGAAACGCCCAGCCCCGGCACATCACCCGGCATGCAGGTGGGAAAGGCTTGATTCGTGCGTTCACCTCAGAAGGTGGCCAGTGCGGCGGCTCCCCACCGCCGGCGCCCTGGACGACTGGACGTGGCGGAGGCTCCGGCGCCGGTACCCATGTGACGGCGGTCGCTGCTGTCGGCCGGCGCGACCTGCACGGCCGGCGCCGGTGCCCGGCCGTCGCGACGCCAGAAGAGGGTCTGTTGGCTGCCCTTGGGCACGAGTGGTTCGAGCCGGGCCGAACGCTCCGGGGACTCCGGCGGGCTCGGGACGTACAGGCCCGAGCCGGCCGATGATTCCGGCGGAAGCCGATCATGATCGCCACGGCTATGGTGTGGTGATGAGACCGCTCGTGCTCGACTTCCAGCACCTTCCCGACGCCACTCTTGTCACCGTGGTGGGGGAGCTGGATGCCACCACCAGCGGGCAGCTGGACGACTTCCTCCGGCAGGCCCGCCGAATGCCGGGCGAGCATCTGGTCCTTGATCTGAGCGCGTTGACCTTCATCGACAGCACTGGCCTGAGCGTGCTCATCAAGGCGCAGAACCTCAGCCGTCAGCACGACGGCAGCGTACGCCTGGCCGCTCTCCAGCCGGTCCCGGCCCGGCTCCTGCGGATCACCGGCCTCGATGCCCACCTGCCGGTGTACACGAGCGTCGGTGACGCTCTGGCCGCGCGAGAGGATCGGTAGCACGCGCGGAACCGGTCGCGCCGAGGTCTCGGAACCCGTCCTGCCAGGTTTCCGGGCGCTCTCGGCGGGCAGAGGGGGCACCTGCCTCGAAAGGATCCCCGTCCCGGGGCAGGCGTGCCAGGCGTTCTGCCGGCAGCGCGGCGCGTGCGGGTTGTAGGGGCACGGGGCCGGTTGCGGGACCGGCTCCGCCTGCCACGTGCCGCTGCTGGGCACCTGCCCTGAGACGGCCGCGAAGCTCGTCTCGGGGCAGGTCTGCCTCGGTGGAGCGGGACGCCGCGGGTGTCCTGTCCGCGGACGCGCGCCACCTGGCCGGCGCATTCAGGCGTCGTATGCGGGCTGTCCGGAGCTTCCGCGCATGAGAGGCGCACCGTGGGTAGGGGTGCAGATGCTGGTCAGCGCTGTGGAGCGGGGGCGGTGATGAGGGGGACGGGTGAGGCGGTCGATCACCGCCCTGCGTGCCGACGACCTTCCGCCTCCATGCTCACGTTCGGGGTCGAGGAGGAGTTCCTGCTGGTCGACGGCGCTACGCGGAGGACCGTATCGCGTGCAGGCGCGTTGCTCGCGCGGGCGGGTGAGCATCCCTGGGGAGGTGAAGGCGGCGGATATCACGCCGAGATGTTCGACACCCAGGTCGAGGCCGCGACAGGAACCTGTGACGAGCTCGGTCAGCTGCGGCACCAGCTGCGGCAGGCGCGCGAGCACCTTGCCGGCGTGGCCGAGGGCGAGGGCCTTCACCTCGTGTCGACGGGCACCCCTGTGCTGCAGGGGCCGGCTCCCGTGCTGGCGCCGGGCGAGCGGTTCAAGCGGATCCGCCGCATGCACGCCGGTGTGGTCGCCGACTACCAGTCATGCGGCTGCCACGTCCATGTGGGGGTGGAGGATCGCGATACGGCGGTCGCGGTGGTCAATCATCTCCGGCCGTGGCTGCCCACATTGCTGGCCCTGTCGGCCAACTCACCGTTCGACCATGGCCGGGATTCGGGATACGCGAGCTGGCGCATGATGGAACAGGCGCGTTTTCCCGGCTCGGGTGTGCCGCCGTGGTTCGCGACGGCGGCGGACTACCAGCTGCGGTTGGAGCGCCTGATCGATTGCGGTGTCCTGGCCGATCCCGCCATGACGGTCTGGCTGGCGCGTCCCTCCTCGCGGTTGCCGACGGTGGAGATCCGGGCCGCGGACGCGGCCGCCACTGTGGACGAAGCGATCCTTCAGGCGGCCCTGACCCGCGCCCTGGTCGGTACGGCACTGGCCGATCTGGCGCTCGGGCGTGAGGCGCCGCGCGTCGATGGCTCGATCCTCGCCGCCGCAGTGTGGAGCGCCGCGCGCCATGGTCTCGACGGGCCGGGTGTGGACCCGTTCGAGGAACGCAGCGTCCCGGCGGTTCACCTGCTGGACCTGCTCCTGGGGCGGGTGCGCGACGCACTGGAGGTCAGCGGCGACCTTGCCGAGGTGACCACATTGGTCGCCGGAACGCGGCAGCACGGCACAGGGGCCGTTCGGCAGCGGACGGCCGCTGCTCGAGGCCGGCGGGCGGTGGTGGACATGCTCATTGCCCAGACCCTTTCGGGCACGCTCGCCGTACAAGGAAGCCAAGGGACATGACCGCCCAGGGGCCGTCATTGCCCACATCCCGCGGGCCGATATCGGCCGCGCTCGTCACCGTACTGTCCGGTGGGTCGCCGCCCACGTCGTCGACGGCGCAGGGCGTCCACGCGACTGATCCTTTCGGGGAGGACCTGCAGCTCGCCCTCCACCTGTGTTACGAACTGCACTACAGGGGCTTCGACGGAGTCGCGCCGGAATGGGAGTGGGATCCGGGACTGCTGGGGGTTCGCAGGGAGCTGGAGGACGCGTTCCTGACGGCATTGCGCGGACGGGTGGCCGGAGGGGACGATGTCGCGGCAGTCCTGGAGGAACAGCTGGTCGAACCCGTCGACGCGCACGGTGTCTCCCATCATCTGCACGACCGTGGTGAGCTGTGGGAGCTGCGGGAGTACGTCACGCATCGCTCGATCTACCACCTGAAGGAGGCGGATCCGCACGCCTGGGTCATCCCACGGCTACGCGGCCGCGCCAAGGCCGCCCTCGTGGCCGTCGAGTACGACGAGTTCGGCGGCGGGCGCCCCGAGATGATGCATGCTCAGCTGTTCGCCGACCTGATGGACGAGCTCGGACTGAACTCCTCCTACCTCGCCTACCTGAACGTCGTTCCCGCGCCCATGCTGGCCCTGGTCAACATGATGTCGGCGTTCGGCCTGCACCGAGCTCTGCGCGGTGCGCTGGTCGGCCATTTCGCCGTGGCGGAGATCACGACCCCGCCCGGCGCCCAGCGCATGGCGGACGCCTTGGAGCGCCTGGGCGTCGGTCCCCGCGGATCGTTGTTCTTCACCGAGCACATCGAGGCGGACGCCGTCCACGAGCAGGTGCTCCGCCGTGACGTGATCGGCGACCTTCTCGGGACAGAGCCGGACCTGGCCGCGGACATCGTCTTCGGGATCCAGGCCACGAACCTGCTTGAGGAACGGCTCGGCGACCACCTGCTCGGCTGCTGGCGTTCCGACCCGGCTCGCTCGTCTTTGCGCAGGTCGTTAGCGGTGTCCGATTCGGGGTAGCTGCGCGGGATGTTGTTGCTGAGACCACCGGGCGTGTACCGACCGCAGGGCGACACCTCGATGCTGGCGGAGGCGGTCGCGAAGATCGGCGTCCGGCCGGGCTCCAGAGTGCTCGACCTGGGCACGGGCACGGGCGTGATCGCGATGACCGTCGCCCGGACGGCCGCCGCCTCGGTGACCGCGGTCGACATCTCGTGGCGCGCCGTCGTGGCGGTCCGGCTCAACGCCTTGATCCATGGGCTGCGGGACATACGGGTACTGAGAGGCAATCTGTTCGCCCCGGTCGAGGGTGAGCTTTTCGATGTCATCCTGGTCAATCCGCCGTACGTTCCAGGAAAGGCCGCCTATCCCGGCAGGCATCGCAGAAACCGGGCGTGGGATGCGGGCATGGACGGGCGCAGGTTGCTGGACCAGATCTGCGCACACGCGCCCGAGCATCTTTCACCAGGCGGAACGCTCCTCTTCGTGCAGTCCGCGCTGTGCGGGGTGGACGCCTCGCTGCGATACCTGAGGAACTCCGGCTTGAACCCCAGGGTGGTCCACCGCAGGCCGGAGTCATTCGGCCCGGTGATGCGCGCCAGAGCCGTGCTGCTGGAAGCCCATGGGCTGATCAGCCCGGGACAACGTCACGAGGAACTGGTGGTGATCCGTGCCGACCGTACCGAAGCGGCCGCTGGGTTGCGGGCCGTATGAGACGAGAGCGGGAGCCGTCACCAGGATCACGATGATTCCCGGTGGGCCGATCCTCGTCCAAGGGCCGGTCGAGGTGACCATGGAGGATGGTTCGGTCATTCGATCCGACCGCTTCCTCGTGGCGTTGTGCGCGTGCCGACGAAGCCGGCACTACCCCTTCTGCGACACCAGCCACCGGCGTCGCGTCCGCTCGCGACCCGCCGAATCCACCTGATCCCTGTGACTGACGCTCCTGGAGGGAAGTCGCCGAAGGGACCAAGGGCCGCGAGCCCATCTCTACTGCTTACGGTCTCCGGTGGGCCGCTCATAGCCTTCGGCCTGGCCGTACACGCGCTCATCCGGATCATCCTCAGGCTGGTTCGCCGGATCGGTCGGAGAGGGCGTGAACTCTTCGGCGAAGTCCGCCGTGTCGTAGTCTTCGGGTCGCTCACGGCGATCGCTGAGCGGCCGCTCATCGGGTTGTCGGCTCATGAGGTTCACGCCTACCCACGTCGTGGACGGCGAACCCGTTCGATGACCGGGCCAGGACAGGACCGCCTCGACCGGCGGTGCGTGCGCGATTCCGTCCCCGAGATCCGGCGCGCTTGTGGCAGCATGTGCGGGTGGATGTCGGTCGGCCTCTTCTGCGCGCTTTGCGTGCCACGGCGTTCGCCGTGGTCTGCGTGCTGGTGTCGGCCGCCCTCCACGTGCTGGCGGGAGGCGTCGCCGTACGGCCGAGCGCCCTGGCCGGGGCGGTGGCGCTGACCTGGGCCGGAGCGTTCCTTCTCGGCAGACGTCAGCGAGGCATGGGCGTACTGCTCGCAGCGTGTTTCGCCGCGCAGTACGGCATGCACCACCTGTTCACCGCCGGTGCCGAAACCCCGCCGCCTGCCTCGCTCGACCACGCCCACGGCGGCAGCGGCCTGGCCATGCTCCTCGTCCACGTCGCCGTCGCCGCCATGTCGTCATGGTGGCTGGAGCGAGGCGACACGACCCTGGCCACCATCCTGCGCCTGGCCGTCACATCGCTCGGGGTGCTCTGGGCAGGACTGCTCATCCTCGCGGGCGCGCCGGTCGAGTCCCGCCTGCCGCGTCGTCCTCAGGTGGAGCACGGGATCGACCGGCTGCGGCGCCTTCTGCTCGGCGCCGGCGTCCGTCGGCGCGGTCCTCCCACGTCTGTCTCCGTTCTCTGATCGGACTGTAGCCCGATCCGCGGGCCGCGGCCGGCTTCTGCCGTCACGCCCGTATCCCGCCATGCCGACGCGTGGCTGAACCCCCACTCGAGGCGGCGCGTACCTGTCGATGTGCGCGTCCCCCTGAACGGAGATCCCCCTTGACTTCTACCGACGTGCGCTCTGTCGCCGACCCTGAGCAGTCGCCCGGACGAGGGACCGCGTGGACCGCGCTCAAGCCTCTGGTCCTGCGGTTGCACTTCTACGCCGGAATCCTCATCGCCCCCTTCCTCCTCGTCGCCGCCACCACCGGGCTCCTGTACGCCGCCTCCTTCCAGGTCGAGCAGATCGTCTACCGGCATGAACTGACCGCGCCGGTGGGCGAGTCCCGGCTGCCGCTCACCCGGCAGGTCGCCGCCGCGCAGACGGCACGCCCAGACGGCAGGATCACAGCCATAAGGCCGGCGGACGAGCGCGACTCCACCACGCGAGTGCTGATGGACGTGCCCAGCCTGCCGGACAGCACCCAGCTGGCGGTCTTCGTCGACCCGTACACCGGCCAGGTGCGCGGCATGCTGGACAGCTACGGCAGCTCGGGCGCGCTCCCGGTCCGCGCCTGGATCTCCGGCTTGCACCGTCACCTGCACCTGGGTGAAACGGGCCGGATCTACAGCGAACTGGCGGCCGGCTGGTTGTGGATCGTCGCCCTGGGCGGGCTGGTTCTGTGGGTCACCAGACGCCGCCGCAAGCGCCTGCGCGGACTCATCGCTCCTGACCGCTCGCTCGCCGGAGCGCGCCGCCGCCTGTCCTGGCACGGGTCGGTGGGTCTGTGGGCGGTGGTGGGCCTGCTCTTCCTGTCGGCCACCGGCTTGACGTGGTCGAAGTACGCAGGAGAGAACGTCGACGAGCTTCGCGCCGCGCTCGGTTGGACCACTCCCACGATCGCCACCTCCTCCGGCGACCACGCCGCCCACTCCGAGAACAGCGGCCACCAGCACGGCGGTGCGGGTGCGGACGTGGACCGCGTCGCCCAGGCCGCGGCCGGCAAGGGCCTGTCGGGCCCGCTGGAGATCGTCTGGCCCGGCGAGGCGGGCGGCCCCTACCTCGTCAAGGAGATCGACAAGAGCGTCCCCCAACGCCTGGACCAGGTGGCCGTCGACGCCACCACCGGCCAGGTGAGCGCCGAGCTGCGCTTCGCCGACTATCCTCTCGCGGCCAAGCTCACCAGGTGGGGCATCGACGGTCACATGGGTCTGCTGTTCGGCCTGGCCAACCAGCTCCTGCTGGCCCTCCTCGCCGGTGGCGTGATCACACTCATCGTGCTCGGCTACCGCATGTGGTGGCAGCGCCGCCCGACGCGCGGCTTCGGCAGCCCTTACCCGCGTGGTGGATGGCGGAAGGTGCACGGGGCCGTCCTGGTGCCGCTGTGCCTGCTGGCCGTGGCCGTCGGCTGGTTCCTGCCGCTGATGGGCATCTCACTGGCCGTCTTCCTGGTGATCGACGTCCTGCTCGGCGTTCGTGCCCGAATGGCTCGTTAGGGCCGGTGCACCGGGCTGTCACGGTCATCCGAGGATGAACGGGAGCTTCGCCGCCGACTCGCCCAGTTCCGCCTTCTCCGCGTCGGCCGGGGCGCGCCGTCCGGTGCCGACCAGCAGCGCGTCCCTGTCGGAGAACGATGCGGGGAACGCGGTCCCGGCGATCTGCTCCAGCATCGCGCGGGACCGGGCGAGGCCCTCGGCGGGTGGTCCCGCCGCGTCCGGGAGGTGCGCGACCAGGTCGAGGTGGTGCAGCGTCCACTCCAGGACGTACGCGGAGAGGTAGTCGGCCGCGGTGATGACCTCGTCGCGGGTGCCGACCCGGAGGCCCGGATCGGCGAGTTCGGCGGCGCGGCCGGCGGCGGAGCCGACGTCGTCGAGGTGGAACTTGAGCAGCCAAGGCTCCTGGTAGGCGGCGGCCAACCGGACGATCAACGCGTCGAGCGGGTCGTCGCCGGTCGGCGGCGTTTCGGCGACGTCCCAGTAGGTCACCGCGTCGCGGGTCGGTTCCGCTTCGACGGGGGTCACGAGGGTGATCAGGACGTCCTGGGCGTCGATGACCAGATGGCACACCAGGTCCCGCACGAGCCAGCCGGTACAGCCGGACGGCTGTGCGAAGTCCTTGTCAGGGAGCTCGGCGACCGCCGCGCGCAACGCCGTCCACGAGCGTGAGAAGAGATCCACATCAGAAAGGTAGTGCGGCGCCGGCATGGCTCGCGGCGCCGTCGGCCCGATCGATCGTGATCGATCCGGCCGCTTGCGGCTTTCAGACAGCCCGAGGCTGGGCTGAGCGGACAGGACGGACCTGCCCGCTCAGTCCACGTGCCGTGGTCGTGACCGACCCGCCTGTGGAGACAGGTTTTAGCCTCTGACCTGGACCTCGGCCAGGGACAGAGGGTTGGAGGGAGAGGCGAGCTGGATCCTGACGTACCTGCCCGTGGTGCCCTCGGGCAGCTTGATCTTGCTTGGCGACCCGGCCTGCGCGCCGACGTGCACGGCGGTCACCCCGGGCGCGGTGCGGGCCTGGTCCAGGTCGTCGGTGGTGAACGGCTGGTCGGAGGCCATCACCCAGAAGTCCTTCAGCCGGTCGGCGCAGCAGTCGAGCCGGTTCCAGACGTCGACGCTGTCCAGCGCGGCCGAGGCGCCGAGATCGACCTGCCACCAGGCCTGGCTTTCCGGTTCGGCGGTGTGCGTCGTCGTTCCGGCGCCCCAGTTGCCGTCGGTGTCGCCGTCGACGGCCCGGGAGGCCGGCGCGTCGTAGCCGGTGCTCTTCTGTACGGCCGGCTTGCCGAGCGAGAGGTTGGGCCGGTTGACCGTCAGGGGCAGGGTGGTGGTCGTCTCCATCCGCCCGGTGCGCTGGCGCAGAACGAGGGTGTACTCGCCTGGCGCGGCTCCCGCGGGGGCGCTCACGCTGATCGGTAGCTTCATGCTTTCACCGGGGCCGAGCGGGCGCACGCTGGGCGCCCCGAGCGTGGCCGACCAGCCCTGCGGTGCGGCGAGGGAGAGGGTGGTGGCCGGGGCCTGCCGGTTGCCGGGGTTGGCGACCGTGAGCTCGCCGCTGATCGTCTGGCCGGGGGCGATCTCCTTGGCCAGGTGGGAGGAGGTGCGCAGCAGGCTGCGCACGCCCGGCGTCTCGATCTTGAAGACGTAGGCGTGCTTCCCGGTCTGCTGCGGGGTGTTCACCACCACGCGGCCCTGCTCGTCGCGGCTCCACGACAGGCGTGCCGCGGAGCCCAGCATGGTGATGCGGGTGCTGTGGTCCACTGGCAGGTCGGCGCCGAGGGTGAGCTGCTCGCCCGGCCAGTCCAGCGCCGTGGCGTACAGGGTGCCGTCCTTCACCGTGTAGCGGACGTCGTCGGGGCCGCCCTTCTCCTCGGCCCGGTTCCAGTAGGTGGTGCCGTAGATCGCCTCGCCGTTGTCCTTGAGCCACGCCCCGATGTCCAGCAGCCGCTGCCGCTGGATCTCGGGGATCGTGCCGTCGGCCTTCGGGCCGATGTCGAGCAGCAGGTTGCCGTTCTTGCTGACGATGTCCACGAGGGAGTCCACGAGCTGGTCGGAGGTCAGGTGGTCCTCCTCCGGCTCGTTCTGGTTGTAGCCGTAGGAGTGCGCGATGCCGCGACTGGACTCCCACTTCACCGGGTCGATGTCCGGCTTGACGGTGTATTCAGGGGTCTGGAAGTCCAGTTCGGGACTGTCGAGGTTGCCGCTCTGAATCTTGCACCGGTTGGCGACCGCGACCTCCTTGCCGCTCTTGAGCGCCTTGTTGTAGTAGTCGGCGAGGACGCCGGCGGTGTTCCAGTAGGAGGCCGGCTTCTCCCACTGGCCGTCACACCAGATGATGTCGGGGTCATAGCCGTCGATGAGCTCGCGCATCTGCGGGAGCATGTAGTCCTTGACGTAGTCACCCCCGCTCGGTGCGCCGGTGTACGGAATCTGCGTTCCCGTGTAGGGGTTGGTCGCCGGCCGCCCGGTGTAGGTGGGGTTGTACCACTCGTAGAGCGAGTAGTAGAAGCCGGCCTTCAGCTTGGCGTCGTCCTTGCGCGCCGCGTCGAACAGCTCCTTGGCAAGATCGCGGCCCGGCCCGAGGTCGACGCTGTCCCGCCCGCTGACCTTGCTGTCCCACAGGGCCATGCCCTCGTGGTGCTTGGAGGTCAGCACGAAGTACTTGGCGCCCGCGTCCTTGAACAGCTTGACCCAGTCGGCCGCGTCGAACTTCTCCGCCTTCCACTGCCGCAGGAAGTCGTCGTAGTTGAAGTCCTGGCCGTACGTGGCCTTGTGATGGGCGTTCGTCGCGCTCCCACGCGAGTTCATGTAGTTCCAGTACCACTCGGCATAGCTGCCGCGCGGTCCCCACGCGGGCACCGAGTAGGCGCCCCAGTGGATGAAGATGCCGAACTTGTCGTCATTGAACCATTGAGGCACCGGATGGCTGTTCAGCGACTCCACCGTGGGCTCGTACGCAGGCGGCGTGTCGGCGCTGGCGACAGGCTGCGTGACGCAGACAGATCCGATGATAACGAGGCTGATAGCCGGAGCTAAGAGCAGTTTTCGCCTCATGTTGGGGTCTCCAGACGTTGATTGATCGGATGAAACGTAACCGCGGCGTTATCGTCTTCACAAGGGGGCTGTGTCAAAAATGAGGTGATCCACGACAGGGAGCCCCTATGCGTCACGGCAAGCTCTGGCGGCTGCGGCTGCTCGCATCGGCCCCACGACCGTGCGGCGCTGCTTCACCCTCACGGAAGCTTCTCGGGCGACCGCGTCAGCACGCTCACCGCCGCGACCGGCACCAGCAGCAGGGTGAGGAGACCCGAGACGACCAGGCCCGTGCCGGCGGTTCGTGCGGGCGTTCATCGTCCGCCGCCGCCGCTCGAAGGTCGCGACGGCGACGGTGTCATGGAGTGAGCGGACGACATCCGTGGGGGCTCACCAGCTGCCGGCCACCTGCCGGATCGGGGCGTTCAGGCGGTTGAAGAGGTTGGTGACGGCGGTCATCAGCAGGATCGAGGCCAACTGCCGCTCGTCGAAGTGGTCGGCGGCGTTGTTCCACACGTCGTCGGGGACGGCGTCGGCGTGGTCGGCCAGCCGGGTCGAGGCCTCGGCCAGCTCCAGCGCCGCCCGTTCGGCGTCGGTGTAGTACGGTGCCTCGCGCCAGGCGGTGACCAGGCCGATGCGCTCGTCGCTCTCGCCGAGCTTGCGCAGGTTCTTCAGGCCGGCGTCGACGCAGAAGCTGCAGCCGTTGATCTGGCTGACCCGCAGGTGGATCATCTCCATGAGCTCCTGGGGGAGGCCCTGCGACTGAGCGGCCTTCATCAGCTCCTGGATCGGCTGCATCACGGCGGGGATGATCCTGGCAGGGTTCTTCATCCGGGCTTCCATCGTGTTTCCTCCGTCTCGGTTCGTGTGAGATCAGAGTGGCCACCCGGATTGATAGATTCGCGATGCGCGGGCGATGCATGCGGCGCTTCACCCTTCACGGCCCGTCGGATGATCGTTGACGGCGCACATGATGGACAGCGCCCCACGTCATCGGGCTGCTCCGGCCTCGACGCCGAGATGATCGGCATCGAGCGGTTGGTCGACGCGATGTGGGGGCTACGGCCGGCGCCCGGCGTTACCCAGCCCTGTGGTGTGCGGAGCGCGCCACACGATCACGTTCAGGCCGCCGACCTCGCCGAGCCTGCGGCCGCCCACGACGAGAAGCTCTGCTCGGGGGGCGGCCGGCTGCGGCTACCGGCGGTTGCTCGCTACTCGACGAGTTTGCCGACGGTCGAAACCTCGCGCATGAGCGCCGCGACCTCGCCGGGAATCGGCGGAATGGCCTCCCGCTCCACCGATCCAGGACCGGACCACACCAGATTGACCTGCAGTGCCGGGTCGAGCTCGGGGTAGTCGGAGCGGTTGTGGCAGCCGCGGGTCTCGCGACGCTCAAGCGCCGTCTCGATCGTCGCGCGGGCGGCGAGCGCCGCGGACTTCAGGTCGAAGGCGTGGGCCAGGTCATGGAAGCCAGCGCGGTCCGGGTGCACGCCGACGTCGGCGATGCGCGCCTCCACCGCGGTGAGCTCTGCGAGGCCTTTGCCCAGGCCGCTCTCGTCGCGCACCACGCCGGCGTACTCGGTCATGATGTCGCGGAGGGCGCGCTGCAGTGAGCGCACGTTCTCGGGGCCGTCGGCGGCGAGGAGTTCGTCCACTTCTGCCCGCGCCGCGTCGAGTGCCTCTGCCGAGCGGTGCTGGGCGTCGAGTCCTGCGGAGTACTCGGCCGCCGCCTGTCCGACGATGCGGCCGAAGACGAGCAGTTCGATGAGGGAGTTGCCGCCGAGGCGGTTGGCGCCGTGCAGGCCGCTGGCCGCCTCCCCGATCGCGTACAGGCCGTCGACGCCCGTGCCGTGGTCATCGGGTCGCACCCAGACCCCGCCCATCGAGTAGTGCGCGGTCGGCGCGATCTCGATCGGGTCCTTGGTGATGTCGAGCATCTGCAGTTCCAGGAGCGTCTGGTAGACGCGAGGCAACCGCGTCATGATCGTCTCGCGCGGCAGATGTGACACGTCCAGCCACACGCCGCCGTCCGGAGTGCCGCGGCCTTCTTTGATCTCCGTGTAGGCGGCCAGGGCGATGCGGTCGCGCGTGGACAACTCCATGCGCTCGGGATCGTACCGGGACATGAACCGCTCGCCGACCTGGTTGCGCAGGATTCCGCCCTCGCCCCGTGCCGCTTCGGAGACGAGGGTGCCGGCCGCGTTCTCGGGCGCGATGAGCCCGGACGGGTGGAACTGCACCAGTTCGGCGTCGCGGATGCGGCAGCCCGCCTGGACGGCCAGGCGGAAGGAGTCGCCGGTGTTCTCGTCCCTCCTGGAGGAGGTGCGCCGCCAGATCCGGGTGTGGCCGCCGGCGGCCAGGATCACCGCGTCGGCATGGATGACATAGCGATTGCCATCGGCCAGGCTGAACCCGTACGCGCCGAAGACCGCGTTGTCGCGCACGAGGATGCGGGTGATGTAGACGGTGTCGAGGATGGGGACGTCGAGCTGTGCCGCACGGTTGATCAGGGTGCGCTGGATCTCGAGCCCGGTGTAGTCCCCGGCGTAGGCGGTGCGCCGGTAGGTGTGGGCGCCGAAGAAGCGCTGCGAGATGCGCCCGTCCTGTTCGCGGGCGAACGGCATGCCCCAGCGCTGGAGGTCTTCGATGCCCCGCGCGGCCCCCTCGGCGACGATGCGCACCGTCTGCGGGTTGGCGAGGAGGTAGCTCTCCTTGAGGGTGTCCGCCGCGTGCTGCTGCCAGCTGTCCTCGGAATCCATCGTGGCGAGCGCCGCGTTGATGCCGCCCGCCGCGAGCGAGGTGTGCGCGTCCGACTTCGGTCGTTTGCCCACCGCGAGGACGTCGCACCCGCGCTCGGCGAGTTCGATGGCGGCCCGCAGACCGGCTCCTCCCGTGCCGATGACCAGGACCGACGTGGCGATCTGCTTCTCTGGCGGGTGCATGGCGCTCCTTTGGGGGCATCGACGAAAGCCATTCCGGAAACAAGACCGCGCAACGGCATGATTTGTGACATTCATGCCTGTGCGCACGGCCGCCCGTGCGAGCGAACCGCTTCGCCACCACGGAGGTCACCCCTATGACCAACTGAAGGAAGGCGGGCCATGGCGGCGCGCTTCGGCGCGGGCCCCAACGGCCGCGGTCCAGATCGTGACGGCGACCAGCGACCACGAAGGTGAGGTCGAACAGGAGCTCCAGCTGGCTCGATGCGCGGTGCGGCTCGTCGATGGAACGGGCGCTCATCCTGACGCGGATGCGGATGGTGGTGCTGGCTGGTGGCAAGGTCTCGCTCCTGTCGCTGAGTGAATCCGTCCTGCAGAAAGACAGGGCAGCACGCCTATCTGTGACAGGCGTCGCGTCGCCGCAGCTCGGGACACGGCACCGAGCTTTGACGCGCTACAGGCAGGCTGCGCGCCTGCCGCAGAGAGATCCCGGGTGAAGGGATCGGCTCGTCAGGAGTTCTTCCGCGGTGGGGTGAGCAGTCGGTCGAGCAGGATGTGGAGGAACCTGCGGAAGTCGCGGCGGGCTTGCTGGTCATCGGGGCCGAGGCGGTTGCCCTCGTCGTCGAGTACGTCGCCGCAGCAGAAGCCTTCGACGCACCAGATCATCGTCCAGAGGACGTACCTGAAGTCGGGGGCGTCGTCCATGTGTCCGGCCTCGAGGGCGGGTTTGACGCTCTCGTGGACCTGGGCGTGCAGCGGCCAGACATAGCGACGCTCGAGATCGGTGATGTCCTGGGCGTCGAAGAGGCTGCGGTGCGCCCAGAGCGCGGGGATTTGCGGGTTGGACAGGCAGAAGTCCAGGTAGCTGTCGGCCAACGCGTGGATCATCTGGGGGGCGTCGGCGGGGGACAGGGGAGTGAACCGGGCCATGACCGAGTCGATCGCGGCGCGATCAGCCTCGTGGGCGCGTTCCATGATGGTGAGGTAGAGGTCTCGCTTGCTCCCCAACTGGGAGGTCACCGTGGCGACATCGAACCCGGCAGCCTCCGCTATTTGCTGAAGAGAAGTCCCGTCATATCCGAGCGCCGCGAACATGCGGGTCGCGATCTCCAGGATCGTCTCTCTCTGGTCGGCAGCAGAGGTCATGAAGCGGAAGGTATGGATGGAATCGGGCAGGGTCAACCATTGGACGGGCAAGGGCAGGCCATCTGTCGGCCCATTCGCGGAGCAGGGACGCCTGGCCATTCAGGCCCCGCGGTGGCGCCTGTCCGCCGCCGGCGGTCACGTGCACACGAGCGATCAGCGGCGGCGCAGTGACGGGTCGAGCAGGGCGGGCGGCGTGTCGAACTTCTCGTGTGCGGCCAGGTCGATGCCGGGTGCGACGATCGCATCGATGGCGTCGAGCACGTCGGCGGCGAGCACGGTGTCGGCTGCGGCGAGCTGGGAGTGCAGGTGGTCCAGCGTGCGGGGGCCGATGATCGCGCTGGTCACGGCCGGGTGCGCGGTCACGAAACCGAGCGCGAGCTGGATCATCGTCAGGCCGGCCTCGTCGGCGACCTTCGCCAGCTGCTCGACCGCGTCGAGCCTGGCGCGGTTGGACGGAATGGAGGTGTCGAAGCGCTGCGGCATGAACGTGGAGCGGTTGGTGGCGATCTCCCGGCCCTCGCGGATCGCGCCCGACAGCCAGCCCGAGGCCAGCGGGCTCCATGCCAGCACGCCGAGCCCGTACTGCTCGGTCACGGGCAGGACGTGGGCCTCGATCCCGCGTTGCAGGATCGAGTAGCTGGGCTGTTCGGTGACGTAACGGCTCAGGTGGTTGTCCCGGGCGGCCCACTGGGCCTGCACGATGCGGTAGGCGGGGAAGGTCGAGGAGCCGAAGTAGCGGATCTTTCCCGCACGCTGCAGATCGGTCAGGGCCGACAGCGTCTCCTCGTCGCTGGTTGTCGGGTCCCACCGGTGGATCTGATAGAGATCGACGTGGTCGACACCGAGGCGGCGCAGGCTGTTGTCGAGCTCGGTGACCAGCCAGCGGCGCGAGCTGCCCTGATGGTTGCGCTCGTCGCCCATCGGCATGCTCGCCTTGGTGGCCAGCACGATGTCCTCGCGGCGGCCGGCGATGGCCTTGCCGACCATCTCTTCCGACTCGCCGTCGCTGTACCGGTCGGCGGTGTCGATGAGGTTGATCCCGGCCTCCAGGGCCGCGTCGACGATGGCGGTGGCCTCGTCCTGGGTGGTGCGTCCGATCGCGCCGAAGTTCATCGCGCCGAGCACGAGGGAGCTGACCTGCACTCCGGTGCGGCCCAAGGTGCGGTACTGCATGACCGTGTTCCTCCATTGCGGTAAGGCGTGGTGGCAATGCGTGGCTTGGTTGGCCCCTGCTCTGGCATCATGAGCAAACGGAACCGTGTTCCGTAAACGATAAGGAACGTTGTTCCGTTTGGCAAGCTCGGAGTGGAGGAGCGGCGCGGTGAACGACAGTGACGGAGGCGCGGGGCATGCGGCCCCGCGCAAGCGGGCCGACGCCCGGCGCAACGAGAGGGTGCTGCTCGACGCCGCCGCGGCGGTCTTCGTGGCCTCGGGCGTCGAAGCGCCGGTGCGCGACATCGCGGCCAGGGCGGGGGTCGGGGTGGCGACGATCTACCGCCACTTCCCGACGCGAGCGGATCTCATCGTCGCCGTCTACCGGCATCAGGTGGAGGCCTGTGCCGAGGCCGGTCCGGCCCTGCTGGCGAGCGGCGCGACTCCTCACGCCGCACTGGGGCGATGGATCAACCTGTTCGTCGACTTCCTGGTCACCAAGCACGGGCTGGCCGCCGCGCTGCGGTCCGGCGACGCGGGCTTCGACACGCTGCACGCCTACTTCCTCGACCGGCTCGTTCCCGTGTGCGCCCAACTGCTCGACGCCGCGGCCGTCGCCGGCGAGATCCGCCCCGACGTCGACGCCTACGAGCTCATGCGTGGCGTCGGGAACCTCTGCATCGGCGCGGACAGCGATCCGCGCTACGACGCACGTCGGCTGGTCGAACTGCTCATCGCGGGACTGCGCCTGCCGCGCTAGCCGCAGCGCGCATCCGGAACTGCGATCCGCATGCTGGGCGTCCCGAGTGACGACGTGACGCCCAGCCCCGTGAGACCGGAGCTGCCTCCGCTGTCGCATTTACGACATGGCATACAAACGGCAGGTCCAGACGCTGGCGGGCGGGGCCCGCCGGCACCCACTCTCGTGATCACTAGTGGTTGACGCGAGAGGTTTACCCCCCATGCACTGGTTCGCACATGCGGCGGTGGGAGTATCCACCGCCGCTCTGTTGAGCTCTCCGTTGCCGGCAGCGGCACCGCCTGCCGCTTCTGGCGTCCACCGCGTCACCTTGATCACCGGTGATGTGGTCACCGTCAGGGAGGCGGCGCAGGGCAGGCGCGCGGTAGAGGTGAAGCCGGGGCCCGGCCGTGACCGGATGGGCTTCCACACCATCGAGGAGGATGGCGAGCTGCGGGTCCTGCCGGCCGACATGGTGCCCTACCTGGCGGCCAAGCGGCTGGACCCGAGCCTGTTCTCCGTGACCGATCTGATAGAGCAGGGATACGACGACGCGACGACGGACAAGCTGCCCCTGCTGTTCGTCTACGACGCCATGGCCACCACCAGGACCGCGACTCCGCTGGAGAGCGTCAACGGCCGAGCCGTCTCGGCGGACAAGCGCACGATCGGCCAGCTGTGGAAGTCCCTCGACGAGGAGCGGGCGAGCCTGGCCCAGGGCGTGGCGAAGATCTGGCTCGACGCCAAGGTCAAGGTCACGCTCGATCACAGCGTGCCTCAGGTGGGCGCGCCTGAGGCGTGGCAGGCCGGATTCGACGGCAAGGGCGTCAAGGTCGCCGTCCTCGACACAGGAGTCGACGCGACCCACCAGGACCTCGCGGGCCGGGTGAAGCAGACCAAGGTGTTCACCGGCGACCAGAACGCGAACGACGCCCATGGGCATGGCACCCACGTGGCCGCCACCATCGCGGGAGGGGACGGTAAGAAGGGCGTCGCCCCGGGCGCCGAGCTGATCATCGGCAAGGTGCTCGGAGACGACGGGTCCGGCACCCTGTCCGGCGTCATCGAGGGCATGGAATGGGCTGCCGCCGAGGGCGCGTCGGTGATCAACATGAGCCTCGGCGGTGATGTCACCGACGGCACCGACCCGCTCAGCGTCGCCGTCGACAATCTCACCGAGCGGACCGGTGCGCTCTTCGTGGTCGCGGCGGGCAACAACGGCACGGCCTACTCCGTGGGCAGCCCGGGAGCGGCCACGTCCGCGCTGACCGTCGGCGCCGTGGACGGCAAGGACGCCATCGCGGACTTCTCCAGCAGGGGTCCGCGCCTGGACGACGCGCCCAAGCCCGACCTCACGGCACCGGGCGTGGGCATCGTCGCGGCCAGGGCGACGGGCACCGCCATGGGCCGGCCCGTCGACGAGCACTACACGGCCGCGTCGGGAACCTCCATGGCGACTCCGCACGTGGCGGGGGCCGCCGCGATCCTCAAGCAGCGCCATCCGGAGTGGAAGGCGGGGCAGATCAAGGATGCCCTGGTGGGCTCGGCCAGGACGGTGGCCGGCCAGCAGGTCGACGACGCGGGCGCAGGCAGGCTCGACGTGGCGCGCGCCCTGCGGCAGGGAGTGACGGCCACGGGCGTGGTCAACCTCGGCAGACACCAGAAGGGTGAGGGCACGGGTACGGCCGAGGGCACGATCACGTACACCAACGGCACGGCCGCGCCGATCACCCTGCAGCTCTCCAGCAGCCTCGAGGGCGCCGTGCTCGGCGCGCAGAGCGTCACCGTCGCGGCCGGTGGCACCGCAGAGGTCCAGGTCCGGGTGGACCTGGCCAAGCTGCCCTTCGGCAGGTACGGCGGGCAGGTCACCGCGACCGCGGGAGCCGAGAGCGTGCACACCACGCTGGCGCTCACCTGGAAGGGACCGCAGCACACGGTCCGCTTCACCGCCGTGGACGCGGCGGGCAGGCCCACCGGCACCGACACCCTGTCGATGTTCGGCGGGTCGCAGCAGGACGACGTCTTCACCTGGGTGCCCGAGCAGGGCCTGACCGTGGAGGTCTCCGAGGGCACCTACATGACGCAGGCGATCAACCTGGCGAGCGGGTGGGGCCGCACGCACCCGCGCGACGGGCTCTTCGTCATTCCGGAGCTCAAGGTCGACCGCGACCTGGAGGTACTGCTCGACTACCGCAAGACCAGCCCCGTCACCGTCAAGGTGAGCGAGCCGGTGGAGCAGGTGGGCATCTTCACCTACTTCACCCACCGCGCCTTCGGCTCCCGCAAGATCTCCCAAGGCGTCATGAACTTCGACGTCGTCGAGGGGCTCAATGTATCGCCGACCAGGCCGGTCAGCGAGGGCACGTTCGAGTTCGCCTCCCGTTGGCAGCTGGTCGCTCCGAAGATCTCCGCGCGGGTGGCAGGTGCCGCGTACCCGATGGGCTTCCTGGGCGGCTCGCCCGGCGTGGAGGGCCGTCACCTGTGGCGGCTCGCGGAGGGGGCGGACGGCGCTCGGGGCAAGGTCGCCGTGATGGGCGACCCATCAGTGGCATGGGAAGACGCCGCTGCGGCGGCGGTGAAGGCGGGGGCGGTCGCGGCGATCATCGTGATGACTCCCGACGACGCGCTCGGGCGTGGATGGAACCCGGTCAACGTGTCGCTGCCCATCCCGGTCATGCTGATCGCCAACGATCACGGTCAGCGGCTGCTCGAACAAATCAGAAAGGGCCATGCCCTGCTGGACATCAGCGGAACGATGGCGTCGCCGTACCTCTATGACGTCATGCAGGTCTCCGGCGGGCACGTGCCGGACAAGATCGTGCACGAGGTGAGCAACCGCAACACCGCTCGCGTGGATACGAAATATCAGGACACGGGCGGGTTCGGGTGGGCCAAGGAGCAGCGGTTCGGCTGGCGGCCATGGCAGGCCTACTCCCTGGGCGCCCAGATGGAGACGCAGCGGATCGTGAAGACGCCGTTGCGGCGGGCCGAGTACGTCAGCGCCGACGGCTCCTTCTGGCAGCACATCGTCAACCACCAGTTCACCTGGGACGACATGAACCGGTTGCAGGACGGGCTCACCGAGCCGCCCCGCACCTACCAGCCCGGTCAGCAGGTCAGCGAGAGCTGGCACGCCCCCGTCGTACGGCCCGCCATCCCGGACTGGCTGGCTCCCTCCACCCGCACGGGCGACACCCTGGAGATCCGTGTCCCCGAGTTCGTCGACGCCTCCGGACACGTCTCCCGTGCAGGAGTCGACAACGACAGCACCTCGGCCAGGTTCCTGAGGGACGGCAAGCTCGTGGAGGAACGTGACGCAGCCTGGGGCGCCTTCCCCGCCGTACCTCAGGAAGCCGAGTACCGCCTCGAACTGTCCACCAGACGGACCTCCGAGGAATGGACGAGGGCGATCGCGACCGAGACCGCCTGGACGTTCAGGTCGACCCAGGGCCAGCAGGTGCTGCCGCTGCTGCAGGTCGACTACGACGTGCGGCCAGGCCTGCTCGGCTTCGCCGTACGGCACCAGAAGGGCGTGAGCGGGCTGACCGCCAAGGACCTGCGGCTGGAGCTGTCCTATGACGACGGCGCGACCTGGCGCAGGCAGCCGGTTCTCCCGCTCGGCCACGGTCGCTACAGCGCGGTCGTCCTTCGTCCGCATCCGTCGCTTCGCGTCACCGCGATCGACTCCGGCGGCAACCAGATCAGGCAGACGGTGATCAGGGCGTACTGACCGTCACAGCCAGTTCTCGCGGGCGGCGTGCCAGGCCAGCTGCATTCTGGTCTGGGCGCCGGCCTGCTCCATCAGATGGGTGATCCGGCGCTGGACGGTCCTGTGCGACACCTTCAGCTGCGTGGCGATCGACTTGTCGGGCACGCCCGCCACCAGCAGCGACAGCAGGTAGAGGTGGTCGGAGTCGAGCGGGCTGCCCGGCCTGGTGAGAACGACGGGCGTGGCCCGCTCCCAAAGGCTCTCGAACAGCGCCTTGAGCGCGTCCAGCAGGCTGCTCGGCCTGATCAGCGCCGCGGTGAGCTGGGTCAGCCCGCCGGTGTGCTGGATCAGCGGGAGCACGCCCAGCTCGCCGTCTGCGATGATCATCCGCACCGGCAGGGTGGGAAGGGCACGCGCCTGCTCACCCAGCTCGATCCCGTCGGCGAGGTTGACCAGCATGCCCGGCTCCTCGAGCAGGGCTCGTTCGTACAGGACGCGGTAGCCCACCCCGCGTCGCAGCGCGGCCAGCTCCTCGGTGTTCTCCTGCGAGGTCATCGCCACGTGCCCGGCCCGGCAGAGGCTGACGACCTCGCGGCGGGCGTTGTCCTGCAGCAGGCGCAACTGCTCGCGCAGCGCCGTCCTGCTGGTGATCACCTCGATCAGCTGGGCGGCCTCGCGGCGCCGCGAATGGGCCAGGTACTCCTCTGTGAGCTGCTCCACAGCCTGCCGGGCCCGGTCCACCTCCTCCTGCCGCCTGTGCAGCCTGGCCGCGAGTGCCACGTCGGGCGCGACCGCGGTGAACCTGTCGGACTCTCCTGGTACTGCTCGCGCCAGACCCTTGGCGAGCAGGGAGCCGAGCGCCCGCCGCGCCACCTCGTTCTCGACGCCGAGTTCTTCTGCCAGCTGGGTGGGCTCGACCCCGGCGGTTCTGACCAGGAGCCGGTAGGCGGCCTCCTCCTCGGCGCTCAGCCCTGCGGCGCTCAGCACGTCACTCGAGAGACCCGGTCGCGGATCCCCACCATGATCGGGCCCGAGGTGGCGAACGTCCGCACGAGATCACGCCTTTCCGCGAGGCCGGCCGGTACCGTCGGCTCCTCGCGCGCGAACACCTCGCCGGTCGCGCTCCGCGGGTCGACCCGCGGCAGGGGGCCGCATCCTGTCAGGTCGGGCTCCTCGCATCGGCGGGAGTCGCCGTCGGGCGGCATCGGGATGGGCGGGACCAGGCGGTTCATCGGGGCCAGCGTAGCGAGGAAGCGCGGGTAAAGGGGTGCGCACGTGGCCTAACAGGATCCGCAGGGCTTCGACCTGGTCAGGGGCGCCGGCCGTACCGGGACCTCAGCTCCAGGTGAGCCGCTCGGCCAGCAGCGCCTGCTGGGCGGGGTTGGCGGTCAGCGCCAGCGCCCGCTCGTCACAGGCCCGCGCCTGGTCGGCGCGGCCCAGCTCGCGCAGCAGCTCGGCGCGGGTGGCGTGCCAGAGCGCATACGAGGCCAGATCCTGCTCCAGCTCGTCGAGTTCGGCCAGTGCCGCCGTGGCCCCGTGCACGTGCCGCAGGGCGATCGCCCGGTGCAGCCGGGTGACCGGCGAGGGGGCCAGGTGGAGCAGCATGTCGTAGAGCACGAGGATCTGCGCCCAGTCGGTCTGCTCGAACGAGGCCGCCTCCGCGTGACAGGCCGCGATCGCCGCCTGCAACTGGTACGGCCCCGGCCGGCGATGCGCACGCGCGGCCCGCGTCAACAGCGCGGTCGCCTGCTCGATCGCCTGCCGGTCCCAGCGGGCGCGGTCCTGATCGGCCAGCAGCACCAGACGGCCGCCGGTGTCGAAGCGGGCCGGGCCGCGCGCCCGGTGCAGCCGGATCAGTGCCAGCAGCCCGGCCGCCTCAGGCTCATCCGGCGCCAGGTTGGCGAGTAGCGCGGCCAGCCATTCGGCGTCGTCGACCAGGTCGCGCGCCTGCGCGCGTTCGGGCGTGCTGGACAGGTATCCCTCGTTGAACAGCAGGTAGACGACCGCCAGCACCGAGCGCAGTCGCTCCGGCAGCTCGTCCTCGGTGGGGACGCGGTAGGGGATGCCGGCTTGACCGATCTTCTTCTTCGCCCGGGTGATGCGCTGCGCCACCGTCGTCTCCGGCACGACGAACGCCGCGGCGATCTGGGCCGTCGACAATCCGCACACCACCCGTAGCGTGAGGGCGATCTGCGCGGCCGGGGCGAGCGCCGGGTGGCAGCAGGTGAAGATGAGCCGCAACCGGTCATCGGCCGCCTCCGGCTCGGGCCAGTCCAGCTGGGCGAGCTTGGCCCGATAGTTCGACTCGCGCCGCAGCACGTCCAGGCCCCGCCGCCGCGCCACCGTGTACAGCCACGCCTGCGGCCGCTCCGGAATCCCCTCGACCGGCCAGCGGCGCAGCGCCGTCTCGATGGCGTCCTGCACCAGGTCCTCGGCCGCGGAGAAGTCCCCCAGCAGCGAGATCAGACTCGCGGCCAGCCGGCCCGCGTGCTCACGTACCACGCGGGCCAGCACCCGCCCGCTCTCGCCGCTGACGCCGTCGAGGTCGCCGAGGCCGTCGAGAGAACGGGCCGGGTGGCCGGTGGGCTGGTCCGCAGGGGGCGTCATGCGACGGGGCGGATCTCCACGATCGGGCACGCCGGCCACGAGCGGGCCAACTTCAACGCCTCGTCCAGATCGGCCACCTCGACCTCGGCGATGCCGCTCACCACCTCCTTGCCCTCCATGAACGGCCCGTCGGTGACCACCGGCTCAGCACCGTCCAGGCGGAGCGTGGTGGCGGTGTGCACCGGCGCCAGATGCGTATGGTGAGTGATCTTGTCGGCGTGCTCGGCGAACCACCGGCCCACCGCCTCATACGCCTGGCGCTGCTCGAGCTCGCCCATCGCCTCGAGTTCGCGGGCGAACTGCTCGGTCTCGATGAACATCAACACGTACTTCACGCTCTGGACCTCCTTCTCGACGATGATGTACCCGGGCGGGCTCAGCCGGCCGGAAGGGCGGCGTACAGGTCGACGCCGCCTCCGTCCGGGTCGGCCACCGTGGCATAGCGCATGCCCCAGAAGGCGTCGAACGGCTCGGCCAGCCCCTGATACCCGGCTTGGCGGAGTTCGGCGTACTTGGCATCGACGTCGGCCGGGGTCTCGAACTCGAAGCACAGCAGGGCGCGCGGGCCGCCGGACGGCTTCGTCCAGCCGGGCAGGAACGGGGTGCGGAAGCTCTCGGTGTCGAGCATCACGTGCATCCCGCCGGGCAGGTCGCAGCCGGCGTGCTCGGGCGAGTGCTCGTCGATCTTGAACTCCAGCCCGAGACGGGCGTAGAAGGCGATCGAAGTCTGCAGGTCGGACACCACGATGTCGATGGTGCTGAGCGTCGGATTCATGATCGGGCTCCTGTGGTCCATGGTCGTGCCGGGCGCGCCGCCCCGCCGCGTCGGCGGTGGCGGGAACCGGCCCCTTTACCAGCACGACGATCGGGGCAGGCCCCGATACGACACCTCCGACGCGGACTTTCAACAGCGTTCTGCCCAGTACGGCCCCGGGCCCGTGCCCAAGGTCGTCGCCCATGGCCACGCGGCAGGAGCCGAACCGGCTGGGCGCGGCCCGCGCGCGGGGAAATGCGCTCGCTCGCTTCACCGGCAGCCCGCTAGTGTCGCGCGGATGAATGACGTGCGTCTGCCTCTGCTGTGGCTGTCGGGGCCCACGGGTGTCGGGAAGTCCTCGGTCGGCTGGGAGGTGTTCGCGCAGCTGAGTCGTGGCGGGGTCAAGGTGGCGTTCGTCGACGCTGACCAGATCAGTCTGTGTCACCCCATGCCGGAGGGTATGACGCATCGCATCCGCGCGCGGAGTCTGGCTGCGATGTGGCCGCACTTTCGGCAGGAAGGAGTGCAGTGTCTGGTCCTTGCGGGCTTCGTCGACACTCCCGAGGAGGTTCGTGAGTACACCGCCCTTCTTCCGGACGCCGCTTTCACGTTGTGCCGGCTGCGCGTCGACAGCGCTGAGCTCGAAGAACGGTTTCTCGGGCGGGGGTGGCGTCCGGATCTGGTGGAGGATGCGGTCGCGGAGGCGCAAGCCCTGGAACGCAGCGACTACGCCGACGTGTGCGTGGATACCGACGGCTTCGCGGTATCCGAGACGGCCCGGCTGATCCGTGAGCGAGCCGGGGGATGGCCGGGCGGCCTCCCCAGCGCGACGTTCCACGGTTTCGGCGACCGGCCGAGCCGCACGCCGACACCACAGGTGGACGCCGCACCGGTACCCGTGCTGTGGCTCTGCGGTGCCACGGCGGTCGGGAAGTCGACGGTCGGCTACGAGATCTTCACGCAGGTCTACCGGACCGGCGTGCGAGCCGCCTATGTCGATGTGAAGCAGCTCGCGGCGCTGCGTCCCGTCGCGGACGACGACCTGGACAGCCATCGCCTCAAATCGCGCAACCTCGCGGCCGTCTGGGCGGGATATCGCGCGGCCGGTGCCCGGTGTCTGATCGTCTCCGGCGAGGCCGACTCCGACGACGCTGTCCGGGGTTACGCCGCGTTGCTTCCCGGAACCGCGTTGACCGTGTGTCGTCTGCATGCCGGGCCGGCAACGCTGGCCGAGCGCGTCACGCGGCGTGGCCGGGGAGGAGGACCGGCCATACCGGGTGACGAACTGCGAGGGCTGGGCCCGGCCGCCCTGCACCGGATCGCCGAACGAGCGGCGCGCGAGGCCGAGGCGCTCGACCGTGCCGGAGCAGGTGATCTGCGTGTCGACACCGAAGGCCGAACGGTGGAAGAGGTGGCCGCGGAGGTACGGGTTCGCAGCGGCGATTGGCCGGATCTCATCGGTTGAACCGTCCGTCCTCCCGAGAGGGCCGCTGCCGGGCAGACCTGCCCGGCCTGACAGCGGATCGTCTTCACCGTCCCCGCCACGGCAGCGACGCACCGCCCCGAGGAAGCGGGCCCGGCGGCACCGCGGCGAGTCGTTTCCGTGCGTTCTGGCCGGGCAGGCGTGAGTGAGCGCCTGCCCGGCGAGGTGCCTCGCTCACGGCCGGCCGACGAGCATGGTCGCCGGAACGATTCGGGGGGACAGTCATGAAGGATGAATCAACGAACCTCGTCGGGCAGGCGGCCGGCGCCACCAACGCACCGAGCCTGCCCGCGGCCGTCGACCGGGCCACCTTCCAAGCCGAACTGGACAGGCTGCGGGTCCGGGAGAAGGCGCACACCCGGGAAGGCGACGCGATCGCCGCGGCCCGACGGCGCCTACCCATGGTCGAGGTGGCCGCGGACCTCACGCTGACCGGGCCGCACGGGCCGCTCACCCTGCTCGAAGCGTTCGAAGGGCGCCGACAGCTCATCGCCTACTACTTCATGTGGAACCCCGGCCGGCCCGCGCCCGAGCAGTGCGAAGGCTGCACGGGGTACACCACCCAGGTCGCGGAGCTGTCCTACCTTCATTCTCGCGACATCACCTACGCGGTCTTCTGCCAGGGGCCTTACTACGAAGGCGTCCGCTACCGCGACTTCATGGGCTGGGACATGCCGTGGTACTCGGCACACGCCTCCCTCGACACGCTCCTCGTCGGGCGCCACATCGGCATGATGCACCTCGTGTGCTACCTGCGGGACGGCGACCGCGTCTTCGAAACCTACTGGACGACCCGCCGCGGCGTAGAGGCGATGGACTACAGCTACGCGCTCATGGACCTCACCGTGTACGGACGCCAGGAGCCGTGGGAGGACTCGCCTCCCGGCTGGCCACAACAGTGGCAGGTCGACGGCTCCAACCTGCGGACCGGCGGACGCCCCATCGCCCAATGGTCGCGACTCGAAGCCGGGCGCTCTGACGACCTCTCCGCCGGGCCCTGATCGTCACGTGCTCCTCAACACCGAGCGCAGCTTCCGCCGGCTCCCGGGCCACCACCAGATGCGGCGGCCGGGTCCTCCTCCAGTGCCGGCCCCTCAACCCCGGCGACCGGCCACGCGTCGCGCCGGACGACGGCGACGAAGCGGACGATCTCGCCGAGCCGAACCCGCTCAGCGCCCTTCCGGTCGCGAGGGGCTTCTCACGACCGCGAGCAGGGCCGGGTTGAATAGAGGACATGGTCTCCGGCACGCACGCGTACCGGCATCCGTCCCCGGGGGAGTGTCGAGAATCGGGGGAGGGGCCGGGTGTCCGCGGGGGACGGCTCTTGTAGTGGGGGACGGTGATGACGACGGCCGGCATCCTC
Source organism: Nonomuraea sp. bgisy101 (assembly GCF_057708945.1). Classification (NCBI taxonomy): domain Bacteria; kingdom Bacillati; phylum Actinomycetota; class Actinomycetes; order Streptosporangiales; family Streptosporangiaceae; genus Nonomuraea; species Nonomuraea sp. bgisy101. The sequence continues at coordinate 57,700 of NZ_JBYITD010000023.1, read as the reverse complement.
GATCGGGCGCGCGAGTCCTTCGGCCGGAAGGCGTGGGCGGAGGCCTTCGCTCTCTTGTCGGCGGCGGACCGGGAGTCGCCGCTCCGGCTCGAGGATCTCCAGCGGCTCGCCACGGCCGCCTATCTGGTCGGCAGGGACGCTGACAGCACCGACGTGTGGGCGCGTGCCTATCACGAGTCACTGCGCCGGGGCGAGGCGGCGCAGGCCGTCAGGTGTGCGTTCTGGCTGAGCTTCGAGCTGCTGAACAAGGGTGATCTGGCCCGCGGCGGCGGCTGGATCGCCCGAGGGCAGCGGCTGCTCGACGACGGTCTGCGGGACTGCGTGGAACAGGGGTACCTGCTGTATGGGGTCGCGTTGCGGTGCATCTTCGGCGGCGACTCGGCGACCGCGCACGACACCTTCGGCTCGGCAGCGGAGATCGGCGAGCGCTTCCGCGACCCGGATCTGGTGACCCTCGCCCGGCTTGGCCAGGGCAGGGCTCTGATCCGCATGGGGGAGACCGCTCCTGGTGTGGCATTGCTCGATGAGGTCATGGTCGCCGTCACAGCCGGGGAGGTGTCCGCGGTCATCGCCGGGGACGTCTACTGCACGGTGATCGAGGGATGCCAGGAGGCTTTCGACCTGCGCAGGGCGCAGGAGTGGACGGCGGCGCTGAGCCACTGGTGTGCCTCCCAGCCTGAGCTGATCCTCTACCGAGGGCAGTGCCTGGTGCACCGCGCCGAGATCATGCAGGTGCACGGCGCGTGGTCGGACGCCATGGCGGAAGCCCGGCGCGCGTGCGAACCGCTCTCTCGGCCGACTCGCCAGCCGGCAGTCGGCGCGGCCCTGTATCTGCAGGCGGAGCTGCACCGGCTGCGGGGCGAGTTCGTGAAGGCCGAGGAGGCATACCGCCGGGCCAACCAACTGGGGCGAGAGCCGCAGCCTGGCCTGGCGCTGCTGCGGCTGGTTCAGGGGGACGTCGATGCCGCGCAGGGGGCGATCCGCCGCCTGGTCGCCGAGGCGCGGGACCGGGTGACCCGGTCCAAGCTGCTCGCCGCGCACGTTGAGATCATGCTGGCCGCCGGTGACGTGAAGGCGGCCGGCGTCGCCGCCGACGAGCTGCGGACGATCGCCGCTGACGTGGACATGCCGTTCCTGCACGCGGTGGCCGCGCATGCGACGGGAGCCGTCCTCGTCGGCGAGGGCGACGGGCAGGCCGCTCTGGAGGCGTTGCGACGTGCGTGGAGGACATGGCACGAACTCGACGCGCCGTACGAGACCGCTTGTGCCCGGGTCCTCATGGGACTCGCCTGCCGACTGCTCGGTGACGAGGACGGCGCGGCCATGGAGCTGGACGCGGCGCGCTGGGTCTTCCAGGAGCTCGGGGCCGGGCCCGACGTGGCCCGGGTGGAGGCCTTGTCCAGGAAGACGGCCGCCAGGACGACGAGCCCGCTCACCATGCGCGAGGCGCAGGTGCTCCGCCTCGTGGCGGCGGGCAAGACCAACCGGGCGATCGCCGCGGACCTGTTCCTCAGCGAGAAGACGGTGGCTCGTCATGTGAGCAACATCTTCACCAAGCTCGGAGTCTCGTCCCGATCAGCGGCCACGGCGTACGCCTACGAGCACGGCCTCGTCTGATCCTCCAGAGAGCCCAGCCGCGGCCGCCATGATGTCGAGTGTCAGCGAGAACCGACCTGCCGCTACACAGAAATACCCACGCACCGGAGTGCGTGATCCTGCCGATGCGTCGTATCGGGCCCCTCACCTAGCGTGATGGTCGAGAGATGGTGAGCGCGTCACGAGGAGGCGGGGATGAAGGGCAAACTCGATGTGAGCGAGCGCGGCCGTGCTCTCGCCGATGACGGTTGCCGTAGGGCGCTGCTGGCCGGGGTCCCGGTCAGGGATCGGCGATTGCGCCTGGCCGGCGTCTCCACCGCGGTGCTGGAGGGCGGTGACGGTCCGCCGGTGCTTCTTCTGCACAGTTCAGGGGAGTTCGCGGCCCTGTGGACGCGAGTGATTCCTGACCTGGTGACGACCCATCGGGTGGTCGCCCCCGACCTGCCCGGTCACGGCGCCTCGGTGGTGGTCGCCGGTCCGCTGAACGCCGCGCAGGTGCTCGCCTGGCTCGGCGAACTGATCGAACGGACCTGCCCGTCGCCGCCCACCCTGGTGGGGCACGGGCTCGGCGGCGCCATCGCGGCCCGGCTGGCCGGCTACCAGGGAGACCGGCTCGGCCGGCTCGTGCTCGTGGACTCCTTCGGCCTGGACTCGTTCGAACCGGCGCCGAGTTTCGGGGCCGCGTTGACCGACTTCCTCGCCGAACCGACCGAGCACACGCGCGACGGCCTCTTCCAGCAGTGCTTCGTCGATCTGGACGGGCTGCGAGAGCAGATGGGCGTGCGCTGGGAGCCGCTCGGGCGATACGCGCTCGAGCGGGCCCGCACGCCGAGCCAGCAGACCGCACTCGGCCGCCTCATGCCGCACATCGGCGTGCCCGCGATCCCATCGGCGGACCTCGCACGCATCGCCGTCCCCACGATGCTGATCTGGGGACGGCAGGATCTCCAGGTACGGCTGAGCGTCGCCGAGGCCGCGAGCGCCCGCTACGGCTGGCCGCTGCACGTGATCGAGAACTGTGGCGACGACCCGGCCATGGAACAGCCCGAAGCGTTCATGGCGGCGATGCGTCCCGCGCTCGGACGCTGACCGGCAAGGGAGGGAACCTGACGGCCGAGCGGCTGCGCAGCGAGGGCTGATCGGTTCACAGCCGGGCGACAGCTTCCAGGTCAACCCGTACGGCGAAGGCGGGCAAGGCGAGGGGCGATGGCCAGGACGGCCAGGGTGGCCGCACCGGCCGCCAGGGCGAGGGCGGGGACCAGCTGGCCGGTCACGCCCAGTAGCGCTGCCGACGCCGCGGCGGGGGCGTGGAAGGTGCCGGTGACCAGCATCGCCACGACTCCCACCCCCACCGCCAGCATCGCGGCCGTTGTGCCGGGCCCGGCGGCGAACGCCGCGCCGAGCCCTGCCGCGGCTGCCATGAGGTGGGAGAGCAGCACGGCGAGCGGGCGGGCCGCCGGGGTGCCGGGGGTGACGGCGATGAGTGCGGCCGAGGCGGCGAGCGGTGGTGCGAGCGTGGGCTCCCCGGCCACCGCCTGCACGACCGCCAGCGGCGCGAGCAGCACCAGCGTCATCCCCACAGGCCGCATCCGTCCGATCTTGGCCGCCCACTCGCCGCCCCCCACCCGGCCGCCCCCCATCCGGCCGGCGTCCGCCGTTCGGCCCGCCCGCTCTTTCCGGCCGGCGCCCTCGGCGCGACCGTCGTCCAGGCGCGCGATCGTCATGCCGCCGGCCAGTCGTTCTCGGTCTCCGCCACCTTGTTGACATAGTTCGTCATCGTCTGCAGGGCCACCAGCGCGATGATCTCCAGTATCTGCTCGTCGCTCCATCCCGCGGCTCGCGCCTTCGACGGGTCGGCGTTGCCGCGCGTCTCCGTCAGTGCCCGGGCGAACTCGACCGCTGCGGCCTCCTTGGCGTCCTCGGCGCTGCCCTGCTTGGCCAGCTCCACGTCGGCGTCGCTGAGCCCCGCCGCTGTCTTGCCGCTGTAGGTGTGCGCGGCGACGCAGTACGAGCAGGCGTTGGCCGCACCCACGGTCAGCGCGATGCGCTCGAAGGTGGTCTGCGGCAGCGTGCTCTTCTTCAGCGCCCGCGCCAGACCCTGGTAGCCCTCCAGCACGGCAGGCGAGTTCGCCATGACGCGCACCATGTTCGGCACCTTGTCCAGCTTGGGATCCCCCTGCGCCGGCTTGATCATCTTCAGCTCCTTCTAACGGAGAACTCCAATGGTTCCGTTAGATTATCACGGCCTTACCGACAAATATCCGTTAGAATGAAGGGCATGGACGACGACCCGCTGGCGCTCCGGCTGGCCAGTACCATCCGAGCCCGCCGCGGGGGCCTCACCGACGCCTTCGCGACGGTCGACGGCCTGACCGCCTGGGTCCGCGGCCAGGACCTGTCCCCCTACCTCGACACCGCGACCTTCACCGCCGATGAGCGGATCAGGGTCAGTACGGTCGCCCTCCGTCAGGCCGTGCGCGCCCTCTTCGCCGAGGCCGTCTCCCCTCACCCGCCCAGCCCGGCGGATTCCGGAGCCCTGCCCCCGCTACCCGAGGCGCTCGCGCTGGTCAACAGCGCCGCCGCTCCCATGCACCGCCGCCTCGTGTGGTCGGACGCGCCGGAGCAGCACCTGGAGGTGCACGGCGACCGCCTGGCGGCCGCCCTGGCCAACGCCGCGGTCGACTTCTTCGCAGGACCCGGTCTTCCCCAGGTCAGGGTGTGTCCCGCCCCGAGATGTGTGCTGTATTTCGTCAAGCGCCACCCCCGCCAGGAGTGGTGCTCGGTGGCGTGCGGAAACCGCGCCCGCGCCGCACGCCACTACCACCGTGACCGCCAGAGGGGTGGTTCCGATGCGGCTGAGTGGTCGTAGGCGATCCGGAAACGGAGTGACGGGTGCGCCGGTCGCCGCCGAGCGCGGCCACGGGCGGGCCCGCTGCTGAGATCGGGGCGTCGGCCGCGACGGCCAGGGCGACCCGCGTCGGCTACGCCCGGCGGGCGTCATCGGCTCACGGGGCGCAGCGGCTGGCCGCAGTGAAGCGGGGCGTGGCGGGGTCAGGCGTCCGCGGGGCGCCGGGCGGGGGCGTCGCCGTCTCGGCTGACCTGTCCGAACACCACGTCCGCGAAGTGCGTCCTTTGCGTCGTGCCGGCCGAGCCCCGAAGGAAGCGGGCCAAGGGCCGGCGCTCAGCGGCTGCGCGCCGCGACGACGACCGCCGGCAGGATGGCCAGCGCCAGGATTCCGCCGCCGGCGGCCAGGAGTGGATAGCCGGCGGCGGCGACGACCAGGCCCGAGGCCAGGCCACCCACGGCGCCCGCGATGGCGATGGAGACATCGACCAGGCCCTGGGTCCTGGCACGGGTGGCCAAAGGGACGGCGTCGGTGATGATCGCGGTGCCGCTGACGAGACCGAGGCTCCAGCCCACGCCCAGCAACGCGAGAGCCGCCGCCAACACGGCGACGGAACCTTCAGGGGCGAAGGCCGCAACGATCCCGGCGGCCAGCAGGACCAGTGCGGAGACGGCGGCGACCGTGAGCCGGCCGTACCGGTCGACGAGCCAGCCGGAAAGGGGCGCGGGCAGATACATCGCTCCGATGTGGATGGCGATGACGAGGCCGGAGGCGGCGGCGCCGTGGCCGTGGTCGTGCATGTGGACCGGCGTCATCGTCATGATCGCGACCATGACCAGCTGGGTGAGCGCCATGACCAGCGTCCCCACCAGTACTCCGGAGCGGTGCCATCCGACCGGCGGCCGCACCTCGCCGCCGTCACCGCCTGAACGTGCGAACGCCGCGGCGGCGCGCTCGGCCTCCAGCGTGCGTGCCAGCAGCAGCGGGTCGGGACGCAGCCAGATGGCCAGAACCAGGGCGGCCGTCGCGTAGGCGGCGCCTGAGAGAAGGAACAACCCGGCCAGGCGGGGGATGCCGAGGGCGTGAGCGAGGTCGCCGGCGGGCGCGGCGAGGTTCGGGCCGACCACGCCGCCCAGGGTGGTGGCGACCAGCACGATGGACACGGCGCGGGCACGGCGCTCGGGAGCCGCCAGATCGCCACCGGCGTAGCGGGCCAGCAGGTTCGTGGCCGTGCCTGCGCCGTAGACGAACATCGCGACGAACAGCAGCACGGAGCTGCCGGCGACGGCGGCGGCGATGACGCCCGCGCTGCCGACGGCACCGGCCAGGTACCCGGCGGCAAGACCGGGCCGACGGCCGCGAGCCTGAGAGATGCGCCCGACCGCGACGGCCGCCAGCGCGGAACCGGCGGTGGCCAGGGCGCTGAGCAGGCCGGCAAGGCCGGTGGAGCCGAGCATGTCCTGCGCGAGCAGGGGGCCCACGGTCACACCGGCCGCCAGTCCTGCGCCGCTGAGAACCTGGGCGGCGATCAGGACGATCAGGACGCGGCGCTGCGCCTGAGACTGCGGGAGATCCTCGATTCGAGCAGGCACGGTAGTCGTCACAAAAGAGTTCTTTCGTTAGGCGTGACCCGGCCGGGCGGCCCCAGCGGCGGATCGGGTTGTTCTGGAGAAGGCGTGCGGGCACCGCCGTGGCAGGCCGGCCCGGGGGCCGCGAGCCGGCCGGCCCTGCCAAGGCGCCGGTCGTTTCGCCTGGCCGGCCCGGCCGCGCGGTCAGCCCCGGGCGCCGAGGTCGAGGCGGTCGAGCAACCCGGCGTCGGTGAAAGCGGCGACCAGTTCGTCGCGGCCCTCGGTGAAGTGCGCCCAGCTGTCGTAGTGGACAGGAACCACCCGGCGGGCACCGAGGATCGTGGCGGCGTCGGCGGCCTGCGCGCTGTCGAGAACGATCAGCGCGCCGTCGAAGAGGACGTCGAAGCGGGGAGCGCCGGCGAACAGGATGGCGGTGTCCACGGGGCCGAACCGTTCGGCGATCTCCTTGACCAGGTCGAGCGAGGCGTTGTCGCCGCTGACGTAGACCGTGGGCAGGCCCGTCCCGGTCAGGACGAATCCGACGACCTGGCCGGTGATCGGTTCGACCTCCTCGCGCGTGCCGGGCCCGTGGACGGCAGGCACGCCCGTGACGGTGATCGTGCCGCCGCCGGGGCGGTCAAGCTCGATCGACTCCCAGTCGGCCAGCCCCCTGGCCCCCGGCCCCAGGCGCCGGCCGCCCCCAGGCGTGGTCAAGGTCAGCGGGACGTCGGCGAGCAGTGTCCGGCCGGAGTCATCGAGGTTGTCGGGGTGCTCGTCATGGGAGAGCAGGACCACGTCGATACGGCCGAGGTCGGCCGGTGCGGCGGAGGAGGGCGCCGTCTTGGTCAGCCGGCCGCCAGGTACGTGGTATTCGCGGGGCGCGTCGAAGGTCGGGTCGGTCAGGAATCGCAGGCCACCGTATTCGAAAAGGGCGGTCGGGCCGCCGAAGACGCGGACGGGGATCTGCTCAGTGGTCGTGCTGGCCATCAAAACCTCACGGATGGGAAGTGGCTTATCCGTGAAGGACGATAGCCGTGTCTCACGGATGCGTGCAAGCCGTACCATGACAGCTATGAGCGAGACCCTGGCCGCCGAATCCGTGCCACCGCCCGCGCCGGGGGCGGGGGACTACCTCGCCCTCGACTTCGTCAACAGCGCCATCGCGCTGCCCGGAGGGCACTTCATCGATCTCCTCGGCACCCCCGAGGCCGTGAATCGGTGGCTCACCGAACGCGGCCTCGCGCCGGCCGACGCCGGGGTGCAGGAGATGTGCGCGACGCAGCTACGCTCCCTGCGCGAACACCTCAGAGCGTTGTTCGCCGCCCGCGTCGCCGGGCTGCCCGCCCTGCCCGCGGCACTGTCGGCCGTCAACGACGCGCTGAGCAGGGCTCCCACGGCCGCCCTGCTGTACTGGGACGAGAAGAACGGCCCCTACCGCGCCGCCCCGTGCCCCACCAACGAGATCCTCGACCGCGCTCTCGCGACCCTCGCGGCCAACTCGGCCGACCTCCTCACCGGCCCCGACGCCGAGCGCCTCACCGGCTGCGGTTCCACCCCCTGCAACCGCTACCTGCTGCGCCACGGCCGCCGCCACTGGTGCTCCACCCGCTGCGGCGACCGCGCCCGCGCCGCCCGCGCCTACGCCCGACGCACCCAGCCGAATGCAGACTGACGAACGGTGATCGAGGCGATCCCGCCGTGATGTGCCGACAAGCTGCCCGTGCAAGGGGTCCCGCAGGCGACCGAGCGCCGCGACCGGGCGAGAAAGCGCGAGTCCGGCGCGACAAGTCCCCATAAGCTGGGGTTCATGGCTCCGGTGCTGACCTTGCTCGACGGCGTTCGCTGGAAGGGCTCGCGCGTGGTCGGCGACCGTGCCCAGACCCTGCTGGCGGTCCTCGTGTGGCACGGCAGGGCAGGAGTGGGCGACCCGCGGCTGGTCGAGGAGCTGTGGGGTGACGAACCGCCGGCCAACCCGACGAAGGCGCTGCAGGTGGTGGTCTCCCGGGCGCGGGCCGCGACCTCGGCCGACGCCGTCGTGCGTACGCCGCGCGGCTACCGGCTCGGGCTGCCGGACGAGCAGGTCGACGCGCTCCTGGTCGCCGTGCTCGTCGGGCGGGCGCGCGGCGCGCTGGCCGAGGGCGACGTCACCGCCGCCGCCCGCCACGCGCATGAGGCGCTCGACCTCGCTGCGGGCGGTCTGGAGACGTCCACCGGAGCCCTGGCCGAGCTGCGGGCCAGGGCCGCCGGGCAGCTGGCCGAGTCACGCCGCCTGCTGGCCGTCGCCCGAAGCAGGAGCGGTGCGCACGAGGATGCGCTGCCGCTGCTGGAGGAGGCCGTGGCGGCGCAGCCGTACGACGAGGAGCTTCTCGCCTGTTTACTGCGCAGCGAGGCCGCGGTACGCGGTGGCGCGGCCGCGCTCGAACGCTACGACGGCCACCGCGCCGCCCTGGCTGAGCACCTTGGCGCCGACCCGGGGCCCGAGCTCGCCCGCGTGCACGCCGAGCTGCTGGCGGCCGACCGTCCGGTGCGCGAGGGCATCCTGTTCGACGGCTCCTCGCTGCTCGGCCGCGACGAGGACATCAGTGCGCTGCAGGGCCTGCTGCACGCCAACCGGGTGGTCTCCATCACTGGTTCCGGAGGGCTGGGCAAGACACGGCTCGCCCACGTCGTCGGCAGGAACGCCGCGCAGCCGATCGTCCATTTCGTCGAGCTCGTCAGCGTCACCTCGCCCGATGACGTCGTCGGCGAGGTCGGCTCGGCACTCGGGGTCCGCGACTCGGTCAGCGGGCGCCACGCCCTGTCTCCTGACCGGCGTGCCGACATTCGCGCCAGGATCGCCCAGCACCTCGGCCAGGCGCCGGCACTGCTGATCCTGGACAACTGCGAGCACGTGGTGGAGTCCGTCGCCGGCCTGGTGGCCTTTCTCGTCACGACCACACGCGACCTGCGCGTGCTCACCACCTCCCGCGCCCCCTTGTCGATCGCCGCGGAACAGGTCTACCCGCTCGGTGAGTTGGGCTCATGGGACGCGGTGGAGCTGTTCCGCCGGCGTGCCATGGCCGCCCGCCCTGACGCGCGGCTCGACGGCGAGGTGATCCGCGAGATCGTCACCCGGCTCGACGGGCTGCCGCTCGCGATCGAGCTGGCCGCGGCCAAGACGCGGGTGATGTCGGTGGAGGAGATCGGCAGGCGGCTGGCGAACCGGTTCGCCCTGCTGAACGGCGGTGATCGCAGCGCGCCCGATCGGCACAGGACGCTGCTGGCGGTCATCGACTGGTCCTGGAACCTGCTGGGCGAACCGGAGCGTCGGGCCCTGCGCTGGTTGTCGCTCTTCGGCGACGGCTTCACGCTGGACGCGGCCGAGCACCTGCTGGGGCCCGACGCGCTGCACGCTGTTCGGGCGCTGGCCGAGCAGTCGCTGCTGAGCGTCCGGGAGAGCGATGCCGGCGTGCGCTACCGGATGCTGGAGACCGTCAGGGAGTTCGGCCGGATGCGGCTGGCGGAGGCCGGTGAGGAGGCGCCCGCCCGCGCCGCTCAGCGGGCCTGGGCGGTGGCCTATGCTCTGGAGCAGGGGAAGGCGCTCTTCGGCTCCGGCCAGTACGCGGCGGCCGACGCGCTGCGGGCCGAGGAGGGCAATCTGGCCGAGCTGCTGCGCCAGGCGCTGAGCGAGCCGGACACCGCGACGGTGGTCCAGGTGCTGGCAGGCCTCGGGGCGTTCTGGTCGATCCGTGGCGACCACCCCAGGATCCTCGCACTCAGGGGCGCGATCACGCAGACGCTCACCGGCTGGCTGCCACCACCCGAGCTTCAGGACGCCACCAGGGTGGCTGTGATGATCACGCTCATGAACAAGATGATCGCCGACGATGGCGATGATCAGCTACGCGACCTGCTGCGCAGCATTCCCGACCGGGATACGAGCGACCCCCGCGTCGCCGCGATGGCCACGGTGATGCTCGCCTACGACGCCACCGACGGCGAGGCCGGTCTGCGCCGGCTTGACGAGCTGAGCCGCGATCCCGACCGTCACCTGGCGCAGATGGCCGCGCAGATGAACGTCCACGTCCTGGAGAACGCGGGAGAGTGGGCCTCGGCCGTCGCGGCTGCCGAGCGGGCTCTGGAACTGACGCGGGAGGACGACGGCCCGTGGAATGTGGCGCTCCTGCACAACCTGCTGGCTCAGCTGACCATGCAGCTCGGCGACCGGCCTCGGGCCGTCGGCCACGCGCGGATCGCCCTTCCTGTCCTGAGCAGGCTGGGCGCGACCGACGACCAGACGCAGCTGCGCTCGCTGCTGTTGTTCGCCGCTCTCGCTGAAGGCGACCTGGAGACGGCCGAGGCCGAGCTCGAGCGGATCAGCCGGATCAACGAGAACGAGCCGGTGCTCGGCGGGCTGGCCATCGTGCCGCTCTGCGCCGCCGAGGTCGCCCTCGCCCGCGGCGACGCGGCCGACGCCCTGGGGCAGCACCGCCTGGCCGTCCAGCGCGCGCGTGACCTCCGCCTGCCTGACGTACCTCACACGGGCTTCGAGCCGTGGCTGGTCGTCGCGGAGGCCCTCGCACTGACGGCGCACGCCTACCACGCCGGACCCGCCGACCTGCCGTACGGCAAGGAGCTGTTCCGTTCCGCCGTCACTCGGATCGACGCGGTGCTGAACACAGGGATCCCCTTCCTCGACTATCCGGTGTGCGGCACGATGCTCTTCGCTTTCGGTGTCTGGGGGCTGCTGCGCGGCGGCATGGCGCCCGGCGACGCCGTCAGGTCGCTGGTGTTGGCCGAACGGTTCGGCTACAACCGCACCATGCCGAGCATGGCCTTCGAGCGGATCGAGCCGCGCGCCGAGCGGGCCGCGCCCGGCGCGGTCGCGGCCGTCCATGCCGAGTACGGCGAGCGGCGCGGTCCCGCCCTGCTCGGCGAGGCCCGTGCCCTGGTCGAGGGGATACGTCAGATGTGCCGCTTGTAGCTGCGGACCGACAGCGGGGCGAAGACCGCGATGACGACGAGCCCGGCCAGGAGCGTCCAGCCCACGTCCCCGCTCATGGTGCCGCTGTTGGCCAGGTCGCGGGCGGCCGTGACCAGGTGCGAGACCGGGTTGATCCGGACGAACGCGGCTAGCCAGCCCGGCAGGCTCTCCACCGGGACGAACGCATTGGACAGGAACGTCAGCGGGAACAGGATCATCATGGAGATGCCCTGCACCGCTTGGGCGCTTCTGGCGATCGTGCCGACCCAGGTGAAGATCCACGCCAGGGACCAGCCCGTGAAGATCGCCAGCAGGACCGCGGCGAGCACGCCGGGAGCTCCCCCGCCAGGGCGGTATCCCATCACCAGGCCCATGCCGAAGGTCAGCACCGCCGCGATCGTGTAACGCAGCAGGTCGGCCACCATCGGGCCGGCGAGCGGCGCGATCCTGGCGATGGGCAGCGACTTGAACCGGTCGAACACCCCCTTCTCCATGTCCTCACGCAGCTGCGTGCCGGTGGCCATGCACGTGGTCAGCACGGTCTGGGCGAGAATGCCCGGGATCATCAACGGTAGGTAGTTCTCCACGTTCCCGGCGATGGCGCCGCCGAAGACGTAGGCGAACATCGCGGTGAACAGGATGGGCTGCAGTGCCACGTCGAAGAACTGCTCGGGATTCCTGCGCATCTTCTTCAGCGCCCGCCACGCCATGGTCAGCGTCTGGCTGACGGTCTCGCTCGCCGAGACGTGCCGCCGCGCGGACGCCACCCGGTCGGCGGCCCGCACGGTCTCGCGGGCAGGTGCGACAGAGGTGCTCATCGGTTGTCCTCCATGTCGTTCTCGCTGCCTGTCCCGTGGCCGGTGAGCGCCAGGAACACCTCGTCCAGGCTGGGCTTGGCCACGCTCACCGAGACGATGGAGACCCCGGCGGTCCGCAGCGCGATCAGCACGTCGGCGGCCAGGTCGGCCCGGTCCAGCGCGACGTTGAGCCGCCCATGCTCGGGGCTGAGGATCGGGTCGGAGCCGAGCACCCGCCGGACGACCTTCACCGCGATCGGCACCGCGCCCGGCTCGGCGAGGAGCAGCTGCAGGGTGGAGTCGCCGACCGCGGTCTTCAGCTCGTCGGGAGTCCCCTCGGCCACCTTGCGTCCGTGGTCGATGACCGCGATCCGGTCGGCGAGCTGGTCGGCCTCGTCCAGGTACTGCGTGGTCAGCAGCACCGTGCAGCCGTCGGCGACCAGAGCGCGGATCGTCTCCCACATCTGGCCGCGGGTGCGCGGGTCCAGGCCCGTGGTCGGCTCGTCGAGGAAGATCAGCGGTGGCCTGGTGATCAGGCTGGCGGCCAGGTCGAGACGCCGCCGCATGCCGCCGGAGAACTGGGCGATCGGCTTGTCGGCGGCCTCCTCCAAGCCGAACCGGGCCAGCAGCTCCACGGCGATGTGCTTGGCTCGCTGGGAGGTGATGCCCTGCAGCCGGCCGAAGAGCCAGAGGTTCTCGCGAGCGGTCAGGTTCTCGTCGACCGAGGCGTACTGCCCGGTGACGCCCACCAGCTGCCTGATCATGTGTGGCTGACCGGCCACGTCGACGCCGAAGATCTCCGCACGCCCGGCGTCGATCTTCAGCAGGGTCGCCAACATCCGCAGCATGGTGGTCTTGCCGGCGCCGTTCGGGCCGAGGACGCCGAAGATCTCACCCGGCCGCACGGCCAGGTCGATCCCGGCGACGGCACGATGCTCGCCGAACGTCTTGACCAGCCCCTCGGCCAGGACGGCGAGGTCGTTCCCTGCGGGCATCGGTCCGCCACCGGAACGGTCGAGCTCTGTCATAGTCATGGCTCGACGTTCCGCGACGCCGGTTTCATGGTGCCCTCACGCCGGTTTCACGGTTCTCGCCGTGACGGGCATGGTCGTCGCCCCTCAGGCTTCACCCGTCAGGCGGCCACGGTCGACGACCCTGTCCGTTCCCCGATGCTCGGGCGTCGTGGGAGCGGACGAGGCCGGACTCGTAGGCGAGGACGACGGCCTGGGCACGGTCGCGCAGCCTGAGCTTGGAGAACACCCGGTTCACGTGCGTCTTCACGGTGGCCATGCTGAGGGACAGGAGTGCGGCGATCTCCTGGTTCGCCAGCCCCCTTCCGATCAGCGTGAGGACCTCGCGCTCGCGCTCCGTGAGCGACGACAGCTCGGCCCGGGGCGCCGACGGCTGCGAGGGTGTCCGCACGAACTCCTCGATCAGGCGCCGGGTGACCGAGGGAGACAGCAGCGACTCGCCCTCCGCCACGATGTGGATCGCCTTGACGAGCTCCTCGGGCGCCACGTCCTTGAGCAGGAAACCGCTCGCCCCCGCGCGGAGGCCGCGGAAGACGTACTCGTCCAGGTCGTACGTCGTGAGCAGCACCACCTTGCACCCGGCGGACGCCCCCGCCCGGGTGATGAGCCAGGTCGCCTCGATCCCGTCCATGCGTGGCATCCGGATGTCCATCAGCACGACGTCCGGCCGGGTACGGCGCGCCTCGGCGACGGCCTCGTCACCGTTCGCCGCCTCGCCGACGACCTCCATGCCCGGCTGCGCCTCGATCAGCATCCGGAAGCCCGAGCGGACGAGCGCCTGGTCGTCGACGAGGAGGATCCGCAGGCTCAACGGTCCTCCCTCGCGCAGGTCAGGGGGAAGCGGGCGTGGACGGAGAAGCCGGTCTCCGTCGCGCCCGCCTCGAACTCGCCTCCCAGCATCGTGACGCGCTCACGCATGCCGATCAACCCGTGACCGCCGTCCCGCGAGGCCGGACCGGTGTCGCCGGACACCCGCGCCGGAGACGTGCCTCCCTCGTCGATCACCTGGACCTCCAGCGAGGACAGGCCGTAGCTGATCGTCACATGGGCGGTCGGCGAGCCCGAATGCTTGACGGTGTTCGTCAGCGCCTCCTGCACGATCCTGTACGCGGACAGGTCGACGCCGGGCGGCACGTCACGTCGTTGCCCCCGCTCCCTCACGGAGACGCGCACCCCCGCGCCCCCGACCTTCTCGACGAGCTCGCCGAGCGCGGCAAGTCCCGGCGCCGGCCGCAGGTCCGTCTCCTGGCCGGCCGCCCGCAACGCCCCGAGGGCCCTGCGGAGCTCGACGAGGGTGTCCTTGCTGACCTGCTCGATGGTGGCGAGGGTCTCGCGGGCCAGGTCGGGCCGCTGCTCGGCCACGGCCCGCGCCGCGCCCGCCTGGACGGCGATGACGCCGACGCTGTGGGCGATGACGTCGTGGATCTCCCGCGCCAGCCGTCCGCGCTCCTCCAGGACGGCGACGCGCCCGCGCTCCTGCTGCTCCCGCTCGGCCCGCTCGGCGCGTTCCCGCAACAGCTCGGCCTCGCGCCGCCGGTAGCGGCTGTTCTGTCCCGCGACCCAGCCGCCGCCGAGCAGGAGGAACTGGTTCACGACGTCGGCGAAGCCGGACTCGTCCGGCATCACGGGAAGGTTGATCAGGACGAGGGCGACCGCGGCGATGACGGCTGCGGTCACGGCGAGGCGCCGCCGGCCGTACGCGGACACGGAGTAGACGGCCACGAGGATGGAGAACGTCAACGTGTACGGGTCAGGGGGGATGTCGACCACGTTGTAGACGGTGGCGGGGACGCCCACGGCGGCCACGACGGCGAACGGGTAGCGCCGCCGCAGGACCAGCGGGAGCGTCATGGCCACCGTGAAGGCCGCGCTCCACCACGCGTCCGAGGCCGTCACGTCCGGGCGGTCGGCGTTGACGGCGATCTCGGCCAGCGTGATCGCCGCGAGCACCGCGGCCAGGCCGGCGTCCACGGCCCACGGGTTCAGCCGTTCCGGCCGGCGGGCCGTGGTGCGGAAGTCCATGGACCTCAATCTAGGCGGGACAGCGGCGGCGGACGTCAACCCTGGGGTTGAGGCGGACTCCAAACCCTCGGCTGACGACGGGGCCACCCGCCCGTCGCGACCATGGGCCGCACACGAGACGAAGGTGGCGATGACATGCGGGAGACGATCGAGCCTGCGGCGCGAGGGCACGAGAGGAGAACGAGGCCACGACGCCGCCGGCTGGTCAAGGCCGTCGCCGTGGTGCTCGTCGCCGCGCTCGCGCTCTACGGGTGGGCGTGGGCCTCACTCGACCGGTCGACGATCGCGCGGGCGCTGGTGTGGTACGACTCGGACGTGGGAGACCAGTACAGGTTCCCATCCCGGCTGATCCCCGCGGGCAAGGACGCCGGCCCCCTTCCCTCGGGCACCGAGATCGCGGCTGCCGGCGGCGCGGCGTTCGACGACTTCCTCCGCGAGAGCGACACCAGCGCGTTCCTGGTCGTCCACGGGGACCGGCTGGTGTACGAGCGCTACTTCGGCGGCGCCGACCGGCGGACCCGCCAGACCTCGTTCTCGGTCGCGAAGTCGTTCGTGTCGACGCTCGTCGGGATCGCGATCGCCGAGGGGCGGATCAAGAGCGTCGAGGACCCGGTGACCGACTACCTGCCGGAGCTGGCCCGACGGGATCCGCGCTTCGCCCGGATCAGGCTGCGCGACCTGCTCACGATGTCGTCGGGCCTCCGGTTCTGGAAGACGGACCTTCCGTGGCCATGGGACGACGACACGTTCACCTACTACGGAGTCGACCTGCGGGACGTCGCCCTCAACGGGACCCGGGTGGAGCGCCCGCCCGGGCAGGAGTGGCACTACACCAACTACAACCCGCTGCTCCTCGGCATGGTGCTCGAGCGGGCCACCGGGATGACGGTCTCGGCGTACATGTCCTCGAGGCTGTGGCAGCCGCTGGGAGCCGAACGGGACGCCACCTGGAGCCTCGACTCGCGACGTTCGGGGTTCGAGAAGATGGAGAGCGGCCTCAATGCGACCCCCGTGGATTTCGCCCGCTTCGGGCTGCTGTTCCTGCACGACGGCGAATGGAACGGCAGGCGCGTGGTCCCGAAGGCCTGGGTGGAGGCCGCCACGGCCGCCGACACCACCACCGACCCGGCCGATTTCTACCAGTACTTCTGGTGGGTCGACGTCGAGCGGCCCGGCCGCTTCTACGCCTTGGGCAACCACGGGCAGTACATCTACGTGGCACCCGACGCCGACACCGTCGTCGTTCGCACCGGTGGCGACTGGGGAGTCGACAACCGGGAGTGGCAGGCCACCTTCCGCGGCGTCGCCGACCGGCTGGCCCGGCGATCCTCGTAGGCCGCCCGCACGGACGGCCTCGATGCCCCCCGTGCGGGCATCGAGGTCCGATCCCCGGTCGGGGGTGGCCGCGTCGTCCGCGCTGCCGGGGCGGCCGAGGTGCCCGACGGCAGGGGCTTCATCGACTGACGTCGTGACGTGGTGCCGATCCATCCGGGCCCTGCTGCCGCGCGTCGGAGCTCCGGTAGGGCCCGCCGCGCCAGGAGGGCAGGGGCCGTGCGCCGGTGGCCACCTCATACGCGGCGCCGGCCAGGAGGCGGGTGGAGTCGAGCGTCGGGAGCGGCGATACATCGGGGGTCACCAGGAGCGGAATCTCCGTGCACACCAGCGCGACGGCATCGCATCCTCGATCGGCCAGGTCGGAGATGACGCGCACGTACTCCTGGCGCGACGCGTCGGTGAACACGCCGTTGACCAACTCGTCGAAAATGATCCTGTTGATCAACTCTTGGTCATCCAGGTCCGGCAGTTCGGTCGCGATCCCGCGGGCCGCGAGCGCGCGAGGGTAGATGGGGCCGCTCATCGTGTACTTGGTGCCGAGCACGGCGACACGGGTGCGGCCGTCACGGGCAGCCTGGTCGGCGACCACCTCGGCGATGTGCAGGCCCGGCAGGGGGAGATCGGGGCCGGGGCGTTCAAGGGCCATGTGGGCGGTGTTGTCCGGGCAGGCGAAGAAGGTGGCGCCGGCGCGGGCCAGTCGGTCGACGCTCACGGCCAGCGTCCGTCTGACAGCGTCATGGTCGCCTGCGTCCCACGCGGCCATGCTGTAGCCGAAGGCGATGTAGTCGAGCGTCACGTCTGGGTGCTCGTGACGTCCGGTACGGCGGAATGCTTCCTGGCAGTACGCCAGGAAGCTGAGCGCCGCACCTTCGGTGCTGTGGGCCAGAATGCCGAAGTGGTTCATTGCTTCCTCCTCGAAGGGTCCACCTGCGACGGCGAGCGATGCGACGTCCAGGGGCAGATGCGTGGGAGCGGGTGGAGCCGGTCAGCCAAGTACGGCTGTCACGCTGCCCATCCCGGCGATCGTCGCCGTCACCCTGTCTCCACGCGCGATCGGCACGGCTCTGGTCATCGAGCCGGACATGACGACGTGTCCAGGCTCGAGTGCGACACCCAGCAAGCCGATCGTATTCGCCAGCCATACCAAGGCGTTGAGCGGCGACCCGAGAACGGCGGCACCCGTGCCGCGTTCGACCGTCGTGCCGTTCAGACGCAGTGAGCAGTCAGCCGTTCGCAGGTCGGATTCGGCGAGCGCGGTGGCGTCGCCACCGAGGATCACCGCGCCCGTGGAGGCGTTGTCGGCGATCGTGTCGACGATGGTGACCTGCCAGTCCTGGATACGCGAGTCGACGATCTCCAGCGCGGGCAGGACGTACGCCACCGCCCGCCGCGCGTCGGCGATCGTCACCCCCGGCCCGCGCAACGGGGCCTTGAGCACGAAGGCGATCTCCGGTTCGATCCTCGGCTGCAGGAATCTCGACGCGGGGATAGGTTGGTCCTCCCGGTAGAACATGCTCATGGTGAGGTGGCCGTAGTCCGGCTGCGCGACGCCCATCTGCTGTTGCATGGCCGCCGAGGCCAAGCCGATCTTGTGGCCGCGCACCGCGTCACCGGCGGCGGTCCAGACGCGGACCTGTTCCTGCTGGATGCGGTAGGCGTCGACCACCGTCGCACGGGGATAGGTCGTGCTCAGAGCTACGAGAGGCCTGCCGTTCTCGTAGGCGGTCAGCAGCGCCGACGCCGCCGCTCGGATCGTTCCGACGGTCAGATTGCCGCCGCTCATGACGCCGCTCATGATGTCTCGACGGCACTGAGGCGGCCTGACAGCTCCGCCGCCACATCAATGATCATGTCTTCCTGCCCGCCGATGACGTTACGCCGCCCCAGTTCGATCAGGATGTCGCGGACGGGCACGCCGTACTTCTCCGCCGCCCGTTTCGTCGGGTGGAAGAACGTCGAGTAGAGACCGGCGTAGCCGAGCAGCAGCGCGGTCTCGTCGATGATCTGTGGCTGTGCCATCAAGGGCGTCATGATGCGCTCGGCGACGTCGATCAGCGTGAAGACGTCGACCCCCGGATCGTGGCCCGCGCGATCGAGGGCCACCGCGAGGACTTCCGTCTGCGCGTTACCGGCGCTGGCGCCCAGGCCGCACAGGGACCCGTCGACAAAGGTGGCGCCGTTCTCGACGGCGGCGAGGGCGTTTCCGATGCCCACACCCAGGTTGTTGTGCGCGTGGAAGCCGAGGTCGCAGCTCACCGTCTCGCGCAGCGCGGCGACGCGCCGACCCGCCGCGCTGGGGACCAACGCGCCGGCGGAGTCGACCACGTAGATCACCTGGGCGCCGTAGGATTCCAGCTTCGCCGCCTGCGCGGCGAGCGCGGCCGGCTCCAGCTTGTGACTCATCATCAGGAAACTCATCACGCGCATGCCCTGAGCGCGGGCATGACGGATGGGCTGCTCGGCGCAGTCCGCCTCGGTGCAGTGCGTGGCCACCCGTACCGTACCGGCCCCCGCCTCGCGGCAGGCATCGAGGTCCTTGAGCGTCGAGATCCCCGGCACGTACAGCACCGCGATGTCCGAAACCCGTACCGCCGCGACCGCCGCACGCACGTACTGCTCGTCAGTGGCGGCGGCGACGCCGTACTGGATGGACGAGGCGCCGATGCCGATGCCGTGCGCGACCTCGATCACGGGGATGCCCGCGGCGTCGAGCCCTCGAGCCACGGTCGCGACCTGGTCGGCGGTGAACCGGTGCGAGACGCTGCTCATGCCGTCGCGCAGGCTGGTGTCGACGAGAGTGATGGGTGTGTTCACGCGGTCGTTCCCTCTCTGGTTCTGGTCACCGCGATCTGCTCGGCGACCATCACGGCCGCCGCGGTGATGATGTCGAGGTTGCCCGCGTACTTCGGCAAGAAGTCTCCGGCTCCCTCCACTTCCAGCATCACGGTGACCAGATCCGCATCGATATCGATGAAACGCAGCCGGTAGCCCGGCACGTACTGCTGGACGCGCGCCACCGCATCCAGGACGGCCGCCTCGATCGCCGCGGCGTTCCTGTGGCGCACACGGGCGTACACGGTGTCGCGCATGAGCATCGGCGGCTCGGCCGGATTGATCACCGAGATGGCCTTGGCCTCGTCGGCTCCTGCGACGGTCATCAGCGCGCGACCCGTCTTCTCGCTGAACTCGCTCAGGTTCCGCCGGGTGCCCGGGCCCGCGCCGGCGCTCGCGATCGCGGCGACGATCTCGCCGTACGACACGTCGGCGACCTC
Organism: Nonomuraea sp. bgisy101; assembly: GCF_057708945.1. NCBI lineage: Bacteria > Bacillati > Actinomycetota > Actinomycetes > Streptosporangiales > Streptosporangiaceae > Nonomuraea > Nonomuraea sp. bgisy101. The sequence goes on along the minus strand of NZ_JBYITD010000023.1, from coordinate 38,270 downwards.
ATTGATGGCGTGCAGGATCGGGATGGTGGCCTGACCCGCGCAGCTCACCATGTTCAGGTTCGGCGCGTCGAGGTGGCGGTCCAGATTCACCGTGGGAACGACGTACGGGCCTACCGCCGCCGGCGTGAGGTCGATCGCGGTGATGCCCGCTTCGGCGTATCGGGGCGCCGCTTCGGCGTGTACGTACGCCGATGTGGCCTCGAACAGCACCGCGGGAGGCTCAGCTTGGGCGAGCAGCCAATCGACGCCGTCCGCCGATACCTCCAACCCCATGTCCGCCGCCCGCCGCAGGCCTTCGCTCTCGGGATCGATGCCGATCATGTACCGGGGTTCGATGAACTCGGATCGGCGCAGTTTGTACAGCAGGTCGGTGCCGATGTTCCCGGAACCGACGATGGCGGCCACCATCTTCGCGGCCATCTCGAACTCCTTTGTGACTCTGGTCGCCGCTCAGGCGACCTTGAAGATGACTTCCACCTCGACGGGCGCGTCGAGGGGCAACGCCGCCACGCCGATGGCGGAGCGAGCATGCGAGCCGGCGTGTCCGAAGACGCCGCGAAGCAGATCCGAGGCGCCGTCAGCAACCTGTGGCTGCTCGATGAAGGTCGGCGACGACGCGACGAACACCACGACTTTGACGATCCGCCGCACAGCCGAGAGATCGCCGATCTCATCCCTCAACGCGGCCAAGGCGTTCAAGGCGCATTGGCGTGCGCACTCGTAGCCCCGCGCCGTGGTCACCGATTCGCCGAGCTTGCCTTGGGCGAGCAGCGTGTCCTCGCGCAATGGCACCTGGCCGGAGGTGTGGACGAGGTCTCCGCTGCGTACGGCGGGAACGTATGCGCCGGCCGGTGTCACGGTCGGGGGCAATCGCAGCCCGAGTTCCACCAGACGTCGTTCTGGACTTGGCATGGCTTCATGCTGCGGCACGAACGGTCCGCCTGGTAACTGCAAGGCATCGATTAGCATGGCCTCCATGCCTTGGAGGTATGACCTTCGCCTGCTCAGCTACCTGGTCGCGATCGCGGAGGAGGGCTCGGTCAGCGGCGCCGCCCGGCGGTTGAACCTCAGCCAGCCGACCGTGAGCCGGCAGTTGCGTGAGCTGGAGCAACGCCTCGGCGTCGACCTGTTCGTCCGCTCGGGCCGTGGGCTGACGCCGACGACAGCCGGCGCCGCCCTTCTGCAACGGGCCACGCGCGTGCTGGCCGAGGCCGATGCGTTGCTCAACGACGTACGACTGGCCGCCCAGGGCCTGACCGGCCGGCTGACGATCGGGTTCACCGCCTCGGCCATCCACGGTGCACTGGGCAGGGTCCTGGGCCGATTCCGCACCGAACTGCCCGACGTCGACCTCCGGCTGGTGGAGGTGTTCGACGACGTCGAGCTCACGGCAGGGGTTGTGGACGGCACCTTCGACGTTTCGGTGCAGCGGCTGCCGATCCACGACACCCGCCTGGCCGGCAGGGCCTGGATTCGAGAACCGCTCTCCCTCTTCCTGCCGGCCGCGCACCCGCTCGCCAAGCGCCGCGACCCCGCCCCGGTGACCGTGCTCGGCGACCTCCCCCTGATCCTCTGGCCGCGGGAAGCGTCACCTCGTGCCTACGATGAGGTCCTGGCGCTGTGCACCCGAGCGGGAGTCGTGCCGCGAATCGGCGCGGAGGCGCGAACAGTGCAGACGATCCTCGCCCTCGCCGCCGCAGGATTCGGTGGTGCGGTCATGGCCGACTCCTACCGGGTACTCCACCGCGAAGGCGTCGTCGCTCGTCGTCTCGCCGGCACAACCACGGTGGTGTACCTGGTCTGGCGGAAGGACGATGCCAATCCGCTACTGGCCCGATTCTGGGCGATCGTCAACGCCACCGCGCTCCCCGGAGACCCGGAGGATGTCGAGGCACCCGCGCGTCTTTGAGATGCGGGCGACAATGACCGCGCGGGCGGCCTCGGCGGCTCTGTGCGGGTCGCGGCCGTCTCCTCCGTTGACGTGGGCACGTCAGGAAGGCGTGAACGTCTCTCATCAGACCACCTCGAAGGTGCTCATCATGGCCATGTCCTCGTGCTCGAGGTTGTGGCAGTGCATGACGTGGCGGCCCCGGTAGCCGGTGAAGCGGGTGATGATCTCCATGGTCTGCGCCTCTCGCAGCTCGACGGTGTCCTTCCACTCCGGCGGCCCACTCGGGCGCTCGCCGCCGGCCGACAACACCTGGAAGCCCGCCAGGTGCAGATGCACCGGATGTGCGACGTCGCTGGTCAGCCGCCAGATCTCGACCTGGCCGAGCTTCGGCCGGGCATCGACGCGCCGGGCGTCGAAGGGCTTGCCGTTGATCAGCCAGCCGGTGTGACCGTGCATGTCGCCACTGGTGAACTCGAAGTCGCGGGTCACCGCCGCCTTGGCAGGGTCGAGGTGCTCGACGCGTGACAACGTCTTCGGGATCGCCGAGTCGTCGCGAGCGTCGCGTTCGACGGTGAAGCGCATCACTCGTGCTTGAGCTCCTTCGCCCAGGAGGTTGTGCAGCTCGATGTGATCGCCCACTCGATACGCGGCGAAGTCGACGACCACATCGGTGCGCTCGCCCGGCGCCAGCCGTACCCGATCGACGGTCCGGGGGGCCGCCAGCAGCCCGCCGTCGCTGCCGATCCGCACCAGCGTGCCTCCGGGCGACAGGGCCAGCTCGTAGGTGCGCGCGTTGGAGCCGTTGAGCAGCCGCAGCCGGTACCGGGCACGGTCGACACCGAGGCGCGGCCAGGGTGCGCCGTTGACCAGGATGACATCACCCAGCACGCCGCCCATGAACGCCTCCTGGGCGCCGGGCCCGTCGGGACGCGCCGGGTAGGGCATGGTGCCGTCGGCATGGAAGGAGCGGTCGCAGATCATGAGCGGCACGTCCCGTTCGCCCGACGGCAGCGGCAGCGCCGCCTCTTCCTCGTCCGCGACGAGGAAGAACCCGGCCAGGCCGCGCCATACCTGCGGTCCGGTGTAGTCCATGCGGTGGTCGTGGTACCACAGCGTGGCCGCCCGCTGCTCCAGGGGGAAGGCGTAGTCGCGGTGAGCACCCGGCTGAACCAGATCGGTGGGGTACCCGTCGGACTCCGGTGGTGTGTGCCCGCCATGCAGGTGCGTGACCGTGGGCGCGCCGAGACCGTTGGTGACGCGCACGACCGTCCGGCGGCCGCTGTTCGCCCGGATGGTCGGTCCGGGGAACTGCCCGCCGTACCCCCAGATCGGGGTGCGCAGCCCGGGCAGGATCTCCACGTCGACCGCGCGCTGGACCAGATCGTAGTAGTCGGTCGTGGCATCGGTCCTGGACGGTTCCGCTGACGCGGGCAGCGGCAGGGGCACTGTGTACGGCGCAGGCAGCGGGGCTGTGCTCGCCAGAAGTCTGGGCAGCGGGGTACGGCCCGGCAGCGAGCAGCCCGACACGCTCAGCACCGCGCCCAAGCCCAGCAGCCGCAGCGCCTGCCGCCGGTTCATCGTCATGCCGCGACCGCAGTGGAGCGGCGGACGGACCAGGCACGGCCGAGTTGCAGCAGGCTCACCCCGAACATCAGAACGCCGAGCGGGACGTGCAGCGTCTTGACGTGCGCGAGGCCCAGCGCCATCTGCGCCAGCGTCATCACCAGCATGCCGGCCGCGGGCGGGATGGCGCTCAACCGTCGTGTCACCAGCGCGGCGACCAGGTGCAACAGCACGGCGGCCGCCACGGCGATCGCCGAGGCGCTGTGCATCGTCCGCCCGTCGGGCGAGGACAGCAGCAGACCAGCGGTGACCGCCTGGACCAGCAGGGCGACCGTCTGCGTGGTGATCGCGATACGCATGAACATGGGCGTCTTCCTTTATCGGAGGGAACGGATGGTGGGCTGGACGAAGACGGCGACGCTGACTATCAGCACGAAAGCGGCCACTGCCGTCAGGGTGCGCAGGGTGTGGAACAGCTCCCACCTCTGCAGGATCTCGACGTAGCCAGGCGTGACCGACGTGGCGGCCCACTGCCGGATGTGCGCATGCAGGGGAACGTTGCCGAACACCGTCACCAGCAGTGAGGTGAGCGCCAGCGCGCCCGCGCCGATCGCGAGCCGGCGTGACAGGCCGCGGGTGACGACCGCCAGGCCGAACGAGGTGAGGATCGCCAGCGCCATCGCGCTCCGCATGACCGGCTCGTTGACCTTCATCATCGTGGTGTGGAAGGTCAGGCGCACATCCAGCGGGACGGCCGCGAACGTGGGGACCACGTTGGCGGCCCCGTACCCGAACGCGCCCGCGAGCAGGCCGGTGGTCAGCAACGCGGCCCCTTGGACAGATCTGACTGGCGTTCTCATGACCCGCAATCGTCGTCCGGTCGCCGAGCACGGTCGTCCCACCAGGGGAGATTCCCGCCGTACGACGGCGGGATGAAGAATGCGCCGATCTACGACACCGGGAGTAGTCCCGCCCGCTGTGAGGGACGGTCATCGACCGCTCCCTCGGATGCCGCGATCGCCATCCGCTTCACGACCCGGTGTTTCGCCTGCGACCTTCACGAAGGACTCACGCACGCGGGCGCGTGCCGGAGACCGGCCGTTGTGCGAGGCCTTCCTTCGCCCGTACACGAGCAAAAACAACTTTAAGCAACAAGTCCCTTGACACATCCACGCAGACGGACTTCCACTTGAAGGAAGACGTTTGATTGCGTTGAATACGGCCCTTAGTGATCAGCGTACTCACCAGAATCAAACGCATTCCAAAGCATGGAACGGGGGAGTCATGTGTCAGCACCAGCCGCATTGCCCGCCCGCCGACGCACCCGATCGCGAGGCGGCTCTGCTCATCGCCTTCCACCCGGAGCAGGGATGGTGGCTGCTCTGCAACGGAGTGGTCGTCTTCGACGACACCGGCGAGTTGCTGCCTGACGGGCGCAGCATCCCCGCCCGCCGCAGCCCGTGCGAGCGTGCGGCATGAACTCGCGCTCCGGCTCCGCCACCGAGTGGATGAGCACGTTCCGCCTCTAGGCCGCCCTGCCGTCGTTCCTGACGCCGGCGATCGGCGCGGGCGGGTACGCGTGCCGTTGGCGCAGGCTCGCCTGCGCCCTCAACCGCCTGCGGAAGCCGGCCTCCGGGCACATCGCCTCATGGTGGTTGACCCGCAAGCCGGCCTCCGTGCGCAGAGCATGCGACCTGGCGCGAGGCTTCCTGGCCTGCCGGCCGGCGGCTCGGCTCCCATGGCGCCGTCATGGAGTTGCTCGTCGGCGAGTTGGTCGCCAACTCGCTGCAACACACTCAGGAAATGATCCGGCTCACGCTGTTCTTCGAGGATGGGCTGCTCCGCTGCGAGGTCGAAGATCCCAGCGCCGTCTGGTGCCGGCCGGGCCACGCCACCGCAAACGACGCTCGCCCTTGACCTGCCCGCTGTCGATGAATCGGGCCTCGCGGCGCATGCCGAGCTTCTCCAGAACGCGGCCGGAAGACGACGAAGAGTCGGCCCAGGGAGGCTTGCCGTTCAAGCTGCGTGCCGGGGTTGTGGGGATGACCAGGCGGCATTCCGGTTTCGAGGCGGCCATGGAAGATGCGCTTCGGCGCCTGAAGATCGTCGCATGACCGGGTCATGATAATCGTAGTCAAGCTTCAGTGAACGCCGCTACCACCCTGTGAAGACGCCGTCATTTGACTAGAGTTTCTCTCTAGTGGTTTCATTGGAGCGTGCCTCCAGCGAAACCGCGGCGCCGAGGCATCCTCGCGAACGGCGGATTCGCTGCTGGCGCGAGGCCGTCACCCGAACCGCTCTCCGACCCCTTCCGCCTCGCCGGGCATTCGCGCTTCCAGCGGTTCCTGGCAAGCGGCGTTCGCACGAGCGCGCGTCGGCGGTGATGCACGCGCCCACGAGGGGGACGGCCATCCCGCCTATCCCTGGGGACCTGTTCCACCACGGCATCAACCTTTTCGACTTGAGGAGCACCTGATGGCCCATCCGGCACAGTCGACTGTCGACCCCGCAAGGGGCCGGCGGTTGTCCGGCACGATCGGTAGGACGACGGCGCTCATCGGCGGGCCGGTGTTCCTGCTCGGGACGGCATTGCATCCAGCACGTGATGGGCAGAGCGTCGCGGCGGTCGGTCAGCTCTACGGATTGACGCACGATCTGCAGGCCCTCGGCCTGGTGCTACAGGCGGTCAGCCTGGTCGGCATCCTCGCGTCCGGGGTCGTCACGCTGGGGCGGCGCGGGCCGCTGGGATGGTACGCGGCCATACTCGGGACCTTGACGTGGTTCGGGGTCATCGTCTTCGACGGCTCCCACAATCCGGCGGTGGCCCGTTACGCCCCCGAGATCGTCCACACTCCCGCCGATCTCGACGCAGGCGGGGCGCTCCTCGTACTGCCGGCGCTGCTGCTGTTCCCGCTCGGGTACGCGGTGCTGGGTGTGCTGCTCGGACGGCATGGAAGGGGGTGGCCGGGCCTGCTGCTCGGTCTCGGCGCGATCGTGTACACCGTAGGCGGACTGGTCGTCTTCGTCGCCGGTCCTCACTCGCCGCTCATCCAGAGCCTCGAGGTCGTCGGCGCCGCTCTGTACGCGGCCGGATACATCGCGCTCGCCTGGACCGTCCGGGGCATGATGTGATGCCGCCGCCCGTCGTGATCGTGGGTGCCGGATCCGCCGGTCTGGCCACCGCCGCCATGCTTCGGCGGAATGACGTCGACGCCGTGATCCTGGAGCGGGGGGACAGCGTGGCGAGTTCCTGGAGGTCACGCCACGAGGAGCTCCGCCTGAACACCGTCCGCTGCATGTCGGACCTACCCGGCCTGCGCATACCGCGCTCCGCGGGACGTTGGGTGGCCCGCGGCGACTACGTCGCCTACCTCCACGAGTTCGCCCGGCGTCAGCGGCTCGACGTCCGGACTGGAGTGGCGGTGCAGCGCGTCGACCGCTTCCCCGCCGGCTGGCGAGTGGCGACCTCCGCGGGCGACTACGAGACCGATCATGTCATCATCGCGAGCGGGCACGACCGGGTACCCCGGCTGCCTGGCTTGCCCGGCCAGGAGCAGTACGCCGGGCCTGTGGTCCACGTCGCCGAGCTCCGGCGGGCCGCAGACCTCGAAGGTCTGCGGGTCCTGCTGATCGGTGCCGGAAACTCCGGCGTGGAGATCGCCGGCCACCTGGTCGACGCCGGTGTGGACTGCTTGTGGGTATCGGTCCGCACCCCACCGAACATCCTCCCCCGCGAAATCGCCGGCCTGCCACTTCATCCTGTGACCCCCTGGCTGCGGATACTTCCCGAGCGTCTGCGTGACGCGGCGGCCCGATCGGTGGCCAGGCTGGCCTTCGGCGACCTTTCCCGCTACGGGCTCCCCGCACCGGCGCTGGGCCCCTACGCGCGAATGCGGACCACCGGCGTCACCGTCGCGGTCGACCAGGGCTTCGTCGGGCATCTCAAGGCGGGGCGACTGGAGATCGTGCCGGAGATCAGCCGGTTCGAAGGCCAGGACGTCGTCCTGCGGGACGATCGCCGCGTCCGCCCCGACCTCGTCCTGGCTGCGACCGGATATCGCCCAGGCCTGGAACCGCTGGTGGGCCACCTGCGTGTGCTGAACGCCGAGGGGCTGCCGGCCGCGGGGTCACCGCCGGGGCTGTGGTTCATCGGTTACCGCACCGCGATCGAGGGCAACCTCCGACAGCATCCCATCGAGGCGCGGCGTATCGCCCGCGCGATCGTACGGGCACGATCGCGAACCCGCGAACGACATCTGGCCGGTGTGGAGCAGGGAAGGTGAGGCCTTGCGGGATCCGCTCGTCATCGCCGTCGCCGGGGCGTTGATCGTTTCGCGATCCCGCGCGGTGGACCTCCGCGCCGCCCCGTCAATCCGAACGACCGTCGCGAGCTGATGGCGCGGATCTGACGCTCCTGATCCGGCCCAGCCCCACCCCGACCCCAAGAGCGCCGACGTTGAGCGGCCAGACGTCAGAAGGCGGCATCGTGCCCTGTCTCGCGAAGGACGCCGGCTTCACATCGGATCACCTCGCCGTCCTGAACCAGGCAGACCCCGAGCGGCATCCTGACCGGGCGGCTGGACCTGCAGCCTGCCGGCATCCTCGGCCCGTCGCTGGGCGGCATCGCGGGCGCAGAAGCCTCCCGGCGGGAGCCACGCATACAGGCCTGTCCTGTGATGGACGCTCCCATGCCTCCACGCCGACCTACGGCAGCCGACGGGCGCGGCTCGAAGGTTGGTCTCAGGCGGAGAGCAAACCCCATCACTAAATCTCAACTCTAGTGAATCGATCACCTATCACGAAGGAGTCACCATGACCCGTGTCCACCTCATCGACCCAGCCGCCGCCGACGGCTCCGCAGGTGAGCAGCTCGCCGCCACCAAGCAGGTCATGGGAGCCATCCCGAACACCGCCAAAGCGCCGGCCAACAGTCCCGCCGTGCTCAAGGGCTTCCTCGGAATGCACGGCGCGCTGAAGGGCGGCGTACTGCCGGCCGCACTCCGAGAGCGCATCGCGCTGGCGGTCTCCGAGATCAACCGGTGCACCTACTGTCTGTCGGCACACACCTACGTCTCCCGCATCATGAAGCTTTCCTAGGAGGAGATTCACGCCGCCCGCCTCGGCCACAGCGCCGACCCCAAGGCGGCCGCCGTGCTACGGCTGGCCGTCGCCATCACCCTCAACCGTGGTCGGGTCGACGACGATCGCTTCGCCGCGGCTCGCGACGCCGGCCTGACCGACGAGGAAATCGTGGAAACCATCGCCAACGTCGCCCACAACATCTTCGCCAACTACGCCAACGAGGCCCTGGGCGTCGAGCTGGAACTGCCGGTCGTGCCGTCTTTCGACCACGCCAGTGCCTGATCCACACCTCTGGCCGGGCAGCGTGATGGAGGATTCCGCCCGGCCAGGCCGACCCCTGGGCTAGAGTGACACTACAGTTCGTCAAATGAGGGGTTGGGGATGGCGACGTCGAGGCCGCAGCAGCCCGCGCCCGGAATCCGAGCGGCCAAAGCCGCCGCGACGCGGGCACGCATGCTGGCCGCCGCCCGTGTGCTGTTCGTGAGGCAGGGCTACGTGGCGACGACCATGCAGGCCATCGCGAAGGAGGCGGGCGTTGCCGTCCAGACGCTCTACTTCACCTTCGCCACCAAACGGGCCATTCTCAAAGAGCTCCTCGACGTGGAGGTCGCCGGCGACAACGCACCCGTGGCCACCCTCGACCGGCCCTGGGTCGCCCAGGCCATGGCCGCGCCGCCGGTCGAACAGATCCGCCTCCTGGTGACGGAGACCGCGGAGATCCTTGCCCGCGTCGGCCCGATCCTCGAGGTGGTTCGCTCGGCCGCCACGGTCGATCCTGAGATCGCCGAACTCTGGCGGATCAACATCGAGCAGCGGCACACCGTCATGGCGACCTTCGCCGGCGCCTTGTCGGCCAAGACGACATTGCGCAACGGGATCAACGCGCTGCGGGCAGCCGACATCATGCTTGCGGTACTCGCGCCTGAGGTCTACCACCTGCTCGTCCATGAGCGCGGCTGGAGCGCCGAGGAGTGGCTGAGCTGGGCCACCGATGCCCTGACCGGTCAGGTTCTACCCGCCACGGACCCATCGACATAGAGCAGCCGCTCGGCCCGCTCACGCCACGCCCTGTCAACGGCCCGGACACACTCCACGGACCCGGTGTTCACCAGCGCCAGGTGATCATCGCGTCGGCTCGTTGCCGGACCAGCCACTCCTGAAACGCCAGCCGTCCCGCGGCGGCGATCACCTCCGGGTCGGCGGGGTCCGCGCTTTCGCGGTGTCGCAGCCCGCCCACGAGCAGGCCGTCGCCGTGCAGTACCGGGCCGACGATCGGCCCGGCGGCGAGCTCCCTGAGCGGCTCGGGCAGCGAACAGCAACGCGTCGGCCGACTCGAGGTCGAGCCCGTGTGCGTCGTCGACCAGCACCACCACCGGCCCGTCCTCGGCCAGTTCGCCGAGCAGGGTGAGCGTGGCCGACGCGCCGCCGTACCGCGAGCCCGAAAACACCGGGCCCCTCGCCTGCGGATGACGGAAGTCACGTGCCCGCGACGGCGTGGTACAGCAGCTCGGTCAGCTCGTCGGCGTATGCGGGCTCGCTCACGTCCCGCCCGGTGGCCACGCGAAGGAAGACCGCGCCCACCAGCATCTCGAGGAAGACCTGCTGCTCCACTCCCTGCCGCACGCCGGGCTGTGCCAGCGTCCCTGCCAGGTGCGCACGGCGGGGCCGCACCAGCTCGAGGCCGAAGCGCCGCTTGTCCGGAAGGTCGGCCATGAGCCCCAGGAACGCCTGGACCACCTCGGGCCGGCCGAAGCGGGCTACCACGGCGTCCACCCACGCCCGCAGGTCACGTCGCAGATCCCCCGACACCCGCGGTGCCGCGCGCTCCGACTGGCCGAACAGCGCCTGCGCGACGATATCCGCTTTGGATCGCCACCGCCGGTACACCGCGGGCCGGCTCACGCCCGCCCGCCGCGCGATGGCGTCGATCGAGGCCTGCTGGTAGCCCACCTCGGCCAGCAGCTCCAGCGTCGCCTCCAGCACCCGCGCCTCCACGGCGGGATCCCTCGGCCGCCCCTTGACAGGAGCACTGTCCGATCTCACCATTACGTTCCAAACTGTAACGTAAACCACACCTCAGGCGCGAAGGTGGGACGGGAGCACCCCATGGTCCAACGCGCCCTCATCGCCCTGCTGTTACTCCTGACAGCCTTCCTCACCGGATCATCCCCCGCGCAGGCCCACACGCGGCAAGCGCTCAGGATCCTCCTCACCAACGACGACGGCTACGGCTTCCCGTTCATCCAGGGCCTGCGGCGGGCCCTCACCGCGGCCGGGCACGAGGTGACCATCGTCGCCCCGGCAGGCGATTCCAGCGGGAGCGGCACCGCGTTCAACGCCAGGTTCGGCACCACCATCGAGGCGGCGGAGAAGTCGCCGGGCGTCTGGTCGGTCAACGGCAGTCCCGGCGACGCGGTGGCGTTCGGCCTGCGGGTCGTCTTCGCCGAGAACCCGCCGGACCTCGTGGTCTCCGGGCCCAACGCGGGGCAGAACGTCGCGGCCGTCGTCAACCACTCCGGCACCGTCGGCGCCACCGTCGCCGCGCTGGACAACGGCGTGCCCGCGGTCGCCTTCAGCACAGCCCTTGACCTCACCACGAACCCGCCGTCCTTCCCCAGCGCCCAGCAGTCCATCGCCTTCGCCGTCAAGGTCGTCGACCGGCTGGCGAGCTCGCGTCACGTCCTGCCCCCACGGACGGCACTCAACGTCAACTACCCCGTCAAGCCCAACGGCACGGTGAGCTTCGCCCGGCTGGGCACCTCGTCGTTCGTCTCCACCGGGTACGCTCCCGCGCCTGAGGTCTGCGCCGCCTGCTATCGCATCCTGCCGGTGGTGGCCACCGAGCCGGACCCGGTCCGCGACGCCGACCGCACGCTGCTCGACGCCGGGCACGTCACCATCACGCCCCTCGACGGCAGTTGGGAGGCCTCACCGGCCGTCACGGCGCTCCTGCGCATGCGGCTGGCGGGCCTGACTCCCTGAGCCCACACCAGCATGGGGCACGCCCGCGCAGGTCGTGAGCGAGCACAGCGGGGCACACGTGTGCCCCGCTGTGCTCTTGATGACCACCCGATCCGCCTGTGGCCCTGCCGGCGGTAGGCGAGCGCCTGTCGATGTCGTGGGTGGCGAACACCAGGAAACTTGGCCTGGCGTGTGTCCTGGGTGTATTCAGAGTCGTGCAATTGGGACAAAAGGCGGGGGGCCGTGGCCAACGTAAGCGGGGCGCCGGGCACGGTGAGAACGTCGGGCTGCTCGGGCGGGGGCCGGAGTGTGCTCTCCTCGATCAGATGATCGCGGCCGTCCGCATGGGGGAGAGCCGCGTGCTCCTGGTGCACGGCGCCCCGGGAGTCGGAAAGTCGGCGCTGCTGGAGTACGCGGAGAACGCGGCGACCGGCATGCGGGTACTGCGCGCGGCCGGTGTCGAGTCCGAGATGGAGCTGGCTTTCGCCACCCTGCATCAGCTGTGTGCGCCGCTGCTGGATCGGTGGAGAACCTTCCCACGCCGCAGCGCGATGCGCTCGAGACGGTGTTCGGGATGCGAGGAGGAACGGCGCCCGAACGCTTCCTGGTCGGGCTGGCGGTACTGAGTCTGCTGTCGGACGTCTCGGAGGGGGAACCCCTGCTCTGCGTGGTCGACGACGCGCAGTGGATGGACCGGGCCTCGGCGCAGGTCCTCGGCTTCGTCGGCCGGCGGCTGCTGGCGGAGTCCGTCGCCCTCGTCTTCGGCTCTCGCGAGCGGTCCCAGGACCTGCTCGGACTGCCGGAGCTCGAGGTCACCGGGCTGAAGCCCGCGGACGCACACGCCCTGCTGAACTCGGTGACGCACGTCCGGATCGATCAACACATCCGCGATCGGTTCGTGGCCGAGACCCGGGGCAACCCGCTTGCCTTGCTGGAGCTACCGCGTGAGCTGGCCGTGACCCGGATGGCGGGCGGATTCGGCCTCCTGGACGCCGACACGCTGCCGGGCCGGATCGAGCGGAGCTTCCTGGCCCGGATCGAAGCCTTGCCCGAGCAGACCCGATTGCTCCTGCTGGTCGCCGCCGCCGAGCCGGTCGGCGACCCCTCGCTGGTGTGGCGTGCCGCCGAACGGCTCGGCGTCACCCCTGCGACGGTCCTGGCGAACGGGACCGACGGGCTGCTGTCGTTCGACGTACGGGTGATCTTCCGTCACCCGCTCGTGCGGTCGGCCGTGTACGGGTCGGCGAAGGAGGAGGATCGCCGGGCGGTCCATCTCGCGCTGGCGGAGGTCACCGACGCGCAGGTCGACCCTGACCGCCGTGCCTGGCACCTGGCGTCCGCGACGGCCGCGCCCGATGAGAGCGTCGCCGCCGAACTGGAACAAAGCCGGGGAGGTCTACGACAGCTCCGGGTTCACCATCGACTGGGACAATCAGACAGTCACCTGCCCGCAGGGCAAGACTTCCACCCACTGGGCGCCCTGGCGCACCAAGGCCGGCGAGGAGGCGATCCATGTCGACTTCTCCAAGACCGACTGCACTCCCTGCCCCGTCCGCGCCAAATGCACCCGTTCCAAACGCGAACCCCGCCAGCTCACCCTTCACGCACGCGAAGTCCACGAGGCCCTGCAATACAACCGGGCCGATCAGCACACCGGAGCTGGAAACAGCAGTACGCCCTCCGCTCCGGCATCGAAGGCACTATCTCCCAGGCAGTCCGCGGCTTCCACCTGCGCAGATCCCGCTACCTCGGCCTGGCCACGACCCATTTGCAGCACGTCCTGACAGCAGCGGCGATCAACCTCGCCCGCGTCGATGCCTGGCTCACCGCCACTCCCTTGGCCACCAGCCGTCGCCACGTTCTCGAAAAGCTCCAAGCTGCGGCCACAGCCTGACTATCGAATTCGCCAACAGTGTCAGGCGGTGTCGGGCTGGTCGAAGAGGGTGCGCACCAGGGTGGCCACGAACGGCTGCGCGGACTTGTTCACGCAGGTCAGAAGGTTGCGCAGGTAATGGCTACGACACCGTTGCCAGCAGGCGCCGGCCAAAGTGGCGCCGATCGCGGTCACCAGACTGTGACTTGGATTGCATGATGACGTGGTTTCGGGATCGCTATTTGTCGTGGTCGAACCGGGCGGGCTGGCCGCCGGGCGCCGTGAACCGCGGCTGATCACCGGGACGTGTCCAGGGCACCGAACTCGGCGCGGGCAGCCTCGACGGCCTCGGGGCATGCCTGGCGTTTGTCGTGTTCGGCGAGGGCGCGGTAGATGCTGGCCAGGCTGGGGTTGTGGCCCTTGCGCTGCCGGTGGGGATGATCAGATCGGGCTGGATCGACTCCACGGACTCGCCGGCGGCGCGGCGGCGGAGCACGGTGTGCAGCATGTCGTCGGTGATGACGGGCGGGCGGCCGCCGTGCCTGCCGTTGCGGGCGGCCGCGTCGAGGCCTTCGAGGGTGGCTTCGCGGCCGTTTTCGCGTTCGATTTCGGCCATGGCGGCGAAGAAGCCGAACAGGATGCGGCCAGGGCCGGTGGGGTCGTAGATGCCGGGCAGCGGCCCAGCGAGCATCTCCAGCACCAGGCCGTGTGCGGTGAGGTGGTCGGCCAGGGCGGTGAGCTCGGCGGCATCGCGGCCCAGGCGTTTCATCTCATAGACGGTGAGGATGACGCGGCGGTGCGGGGGGTGGGCCTTGATCTGGCGGGCCAGGGTGAGGGCAGCCTCGAACTGGGGGGCGGACCCGCATCCGGCTGCTGATCTTCTCGGCGAAGATCTTGTCTCGGCCGATACCGTGCGCGGCCAGCGCGTCGAGTTGGGACTGCAGTTCCTGGGTGAGGGTGGAGCAGCGGGCGTAGCCGATGCGTATGTCGGCGCTCGGATTGTCTGGCGCGAAGGCGGCCGGGGTGGGCGTGCCGGGTCGCCAGGGCTGGCCGGGGCCGCGGTCGGCGGGGGTGGGCACGCGCAGTAGTTTGGCCAGGCGGCCCACCTTGGTGAAGCGGCCGGTGTGGTAGGTGCCGGCGACCGCGCCGCCGCGGGAGCGGCAGGGCGAGCCGGGTTCGGCCCGGCAGCGGGGGCAGGGGTGGCGCTCGACATCGTCGGCGTCGTCGCCGGCGTCGCGGGCGGGGGTCTTGTCGGGGGCCGTCATGCCTCCGAATGTTCTCACAAACATTTCTCAGAAGACGGTGCTCTTTGCGTGAGAACGAGTTCTGAGAAGGAATCGGAGATCGCTTACAGTGTCCGGACACATTCGTGATCTTGATCTGCCAATGGACCGTTTCTGAGAAGAGAGTGCGAGGGGACATGGCCGGCCCGCCTGGGGGCGCGGGCGCAGGAACCGTCGCGGAATGGACATCGTCAGGGTTAGCGGTGGGCGCCGGGACTGCGGCGCGAGGTGATCTCGGCCACGCTATTATGCAAACGCATCCGTATGCGTTTACGAAATGAGGTGGCCGGATGCTGAAGACCCTGAGCAAGATCGGGTTACTCGTCGCCGCCCTCGCGGTGGGCACTGCCTGGCTGGTTGTCCTGCGGTTGAAGGACGTGCCGGCGCCGCTGCTGACGGTCTATGGGCTGCTGCTGGCCGGATCGGTGGTCGGGTCGCTGTGGCCCGATGTGCTCGGCCGGCTGTCCACGCGGCGCCGGGTGCTGGCGTTCCTCGGGGTTCCGGCTGGCCTGGGCACGCTGGGGCTATACCTCGCGGTCGTCTACTACGTTACGGACCTGCCGGTGCTGCTCGCCCTAGCCGCCGCGGCCTGCCTGGTCTGGGCGGCGGCCGCCCTCCTGCGCGGGCGCCGGGCGGCGGGCGTCCGGGGCGCCCGGCCTTCCCGACGCGCCTTCCTGCTGGGCGGTGGCGGGCTGGCGCTGGGTGTGCTGAGCGGACTCTCCGTCGACCTAGCCGAACGGCAGCGCCGCGCGGCGCTGGCGCGAGGCGAGCCGGAGCGGCAGGCGGCCGTGCGCACCCCGGGCGCGCGGCGGCGGATCGTCGACGACGCCGTGCGGGTGTTCCCGATCCACACCGGCGACACCATCGTCACCTACGGCCAGTTCTACGGCGGTCTGGACGGCTGGGAAGGGCTGAACGGCTACGTGCGCACCCTGGTCGACAAGGCGCAGATCGCGGTGCCCGTCTACGCCTACCTCATCGACCACCCGCGACACGGCTTCATGCTGGTCGACACCGGCGTCAACTGGGAACAGGCCCACGATCACGACGGGTATTACGACATGACCTCGCGCCTGCTGACCGAGCGCGACGAGTACCGGATGAGTCCCGGGCAGGACCTGCGGGTCCACCTGGCCCGGCTCGGCTACGACGCCAAGGAGATCACCACCGTGTTCCTCACCCATGTCCACGACGACCATGCGGGAGGGCTGCGCTACCTGCCCCAGGCGACGGTGGTGATGGACCGCCGCGACTGGGAGCACGGCGTGTCCTACCCGTACTCCTTCGACCTGGTCAAGGACAAGCTCTCCTTTCCCGCCTTCAACTCCGGCGCCTTCGGTGCCTTCCCCACCGGCCAGGATCACTTCGGCGACGGCAGCCTCATCCTGCTGCCCACACCCGGCCACTCGCCCGGCCACATGTGCGTGCTGCTGCGCATGGACGTCGGCGGTGTGCTGTTCATGGGCGACACCCTCTACACGCTGCCCCACCTGGCTGTCGACCAGGTCCGCCAGATGACCATCGGCGGCGCCGACACGATCCACCAGATCGAGGCGGCCCGGCGCATCCAGAAGCTGCTGGCCTCCGATCCCGGCACCGTGCCGCTGTTCGCCCATGACAACACCCGGTACCAGTCCGACCTGGTCGCCGCCGCGTTCGACCAGGGTGTGCTCGGAAAGGAAGGGCTGCGGGAGTTGCGTACGCACATGGAGGCCGTCCTCACCCCGGACTGGCGGTTGCGGCCGGGGCACACTCCCCACTACGTTGCGCCCGCGTCCGGCACCGGACTGGGGCGGGTGGAGTTCCGATGACCTCTACGCGGCGCACCCGGGGCAGGCCACGCGACCCCGAGGCCGACGATGCGATCATGAAGGCGGCGCTGGAGCTGTTCGTGGAACGCGGTCTGGAGGGCGCCAACGTCGAACAGATCGCCAAGCGCGCCGGCGTGGCCAAGGTGACCGTCTACCGGCGCTGGTCGTCGAAGGAGGAACTCCTCACCCAGGCGATCGAGCAGGCCCGCACCCTCGCCCCCGAGAACGACATCTGGGCCGGCGCCGACGCGGCGGCGCAGCCGGTCGACGAACGGCTCATGGACTCCTGGGCGCACACCCTCGGCGACGCCCGCTTCCGCGCGATCCTCGCCCAGCTCATCGGCTCCAGCGTCACCCAGCCGTCGCTGCTGGCCACCTACCGCGAGCAGTACATCCAGCCCCGCCGCCGGCTGATCCACACCGCGCTCGAACGCGCCCGCCGCGACGGGCTACTGGCTGAGGACGCCGACCTCGACACCGTGATCGACATGGTCGTCGGCGCGGCGATGTACCGCATGCTCATCGACCCGGACGAACCAGCCGACCCCACCGCCACACGCCAGTACCTGGAGGCCGTCCTCCACCAGGCCGACCGGCTGCTGCGGCACCCCGACATGCCCCATCGACAAGAAGATCGACAGGAAGAAGGACAGGACCCCGCATGACCGGATACATCGACGTCCAGCAGCACATGATCCCCGCCGACTACGCGCGCTGGCTGCGCGAGCATGGGATCCACGCTGCCGGCGGGCGCGAGCTGCCCGAGTGGAGCCCGGCCCTGGCGCTGGAGCTGATGGACCGGCAGGGCATCGCCGCCGCCGCCCTGTCCGTCAGCATGCCCGGCGTGCATCTGGGCGACGGCGCCGACGCCGCGACCATGGCGCGCACCGTGAACGAGTACGGCGCGAAGCTGGCCCAGGCCCACCCCGGCAGGTTCGGGCTGCTCGCCACGCTCACCCTGCCCGACGTGGACGCCGCCGTCGCCGAGGCGGCGCACGCGCTCGACGAACTCGCGGCCGACGGGGTGATCGTGCTGGCCAACAGCCGCGGCCTCTACCTGGGCGACCCGGCCCTGGACCCGCTCATGACGGCCTTGGACGACCGCGCTGCCGTGGTCCTCGTGCACCCCGCCGACCTGCCAGGACCGGCCGTGCCCGGCATCCCGCCGTTCGCCGCCGACTTCCTGCTCGACACCACCCGCGCCGCCTTCAACCTGGTCCGCCACGACGTGCCGCGCCGCTTTCCGCACATCAGGTTCATCCTGGCGCACGCCGGCGGCTTCCTCCCGTACGCGGCGCACCGCCTGGCCCTGGCCGTCTTCGCCGAGACCGGCCGGGACCTGGACCACATCCTGGACGATTTCGCCGGCTTCTACTTCGACACCGCCCTGTCCGCCAGCCCGGCCGCGCTGCCCTCGCTGCTCGCCTTCGCCAAACCGGGGCACGTGCTGTACGCCAGCGACTGGCCCTTCGTCCCCGAACTCGCTGTCTCCTACTTCAACGGCCACCTCCAGAATTCCGCCCAGGACACCACCGACATCGGCCACTGCAACACCCGGCCGCTGTTCCCTCGCCTGTCTGAGGCCAGACGCTGATCTCCGCTGGCGGCTGCCAGTATGACGCCCAGCTATGTCACCTTCGTCGACGTGGCTGGGCGGCCTAGCGCTAGCCCCGTTTTCCGCACGTGAGGGATCTTCAGCGGAGATCTCGTGGATCGATATCGAGGAGATCCAGGAGATGAAGTTGAAGATCGGTAGGTTGTGGAATGGTCGGGGATGACTGGCCGGTGCCTGGGATCAGGCGGATGCCGGCCAGTGCATCCAGGATGAGCCGGGCGGTGGGGATGGCGGGCCGGCCAGCGTATATCCTGTGCGGCTCGCGAGCCGCCGAAGCGTGCAGCCTGGATCTGGAGGACTTCGACCTACGCACCGACGATGAGCACGTCCGCGTCCACGGCAAGGGCGGCACCGTCCGCACCGTCCTGCTCGACGACCGCGGCTACGTCGCGCTCCTCAAGCTCTACCTCGCCCGCGCTGGCTACAAGTTCGGGCCCGTCTTCCGCGCCAGCATCAACGGCAAGGGCGGGCCGCGCCGAAATCCGCGCCGCCCGCCGACGCCGTGACCGCCGCTGATCTGCCGCCAGAACCCTTCACACCGTCAGCCACAACCAAGATCAATCTCAGTGATATCTACTGTTCCTGGGTTCCTCAACCCCGGAAATCCCCGGACTCACCTGATGGCCGTGGTGAACGCCGCCGCCACGACGAGCCCGGCCTGCCCCGTGTGCAGCGCGCCGATCGCCCAGGCTCGCACCGGCCGCCCGGCCCGCTACTGGGCCCGCCGCTCGGGTCGGAACCACCAGAGGAAAGGTAGCTCTGAGTAACCGGGAACTCCCGGACAGCTTGACAGATCGGCTACTGCCGCAGGGCCAGCG
Organism: Nonomuraea sp. bgisy101; assembly: GCF_057708945.1. NCBI lineage: Bacteria > Bacillati > Actinomycetota > Actinomycetes > Streptosporangiales > Streptosporangiaceae > Nonomuraea > Nonomuraea sp. bgisy101. The sequence goes on along the minus strand of NZ_JBYITD010000023.1, from coordinate 19,373 downwards.
CCGCGGTCTCGCGGGCGCAGCCCCAGGACAGGCTGACGCCGTGGCCGCCGTGGCCGTAGTTGTGCACCACCCCGTCCTCGCTCTCCACCCGTACGGAGGGACGGTCGGGACGCAGGCCCACCCACTCGGCGATCACCTCGGCCTCGCGCAGCAGTGGCTGGACCCGGCGGCAGCGCTCCAGGATGCGCTCGCTCACGTCCGGATCGGGGGTGAGCTCCCAGCGGTCGGCGATCGCGATGCCGCCGCAGAGCACGCGGCCGGGGTGTGGGACGTAGATCGTCGACTCCGGCTCGGTGGTCAGCTCCAGGAACACCTCCTCCAGGCCCGGGTTGGTCACAGCCACGAGCTGGCCCAGCATCGGGCGGACGCTGTCGTCAGCGGCCAGCTCGCGGGCGCCGAGGCCGGAGCAGTTGATCATCCCGGGTTCGAGCGCCGTCACCTCGCGGATCTCGATCTCGATGCCCAGCCTGCTGGTGAGGTAGCGCAGGTAGACGGGCATGTCGATGACCGGCATCGTGCCGTGGAAACCGGCCGGGTAACCCTCGGGCAGGTCCGTGGCCGGGCGCAGGCCGGGGATCATCGCGGCCTGCGGCGGCAACCGGTCGGCGGGCGGGAACTGGCCGACCGTGAGGGTCTGCGCCATCCGCACGCCGGTGCCCGGCTGAGTGGCGAGCTCGGTGAACTCGCGCAGGGACTGCTCGGTCCAGGCCAGTGTCCTGTCCATGGGCGGTTGGAACGACGGGCCCCACATCGCGCCCGCCAGCGCCGACGTGGTCTCCTCCGGGGGCGCGGCCGCCCACACCCGCACCTCGGCGCCCGCCTCGGCCAGGCAGATCGCCGTCGTGAGCCCGCTGACTCCCGCTCCGACCACCGTCCACATGGACTCCATTATCCAGGCGTGCCCGTGGCGTGGGCGAGTATCGCCGCACAGCGCCGCTGGCTGGCCCGCAGCTCCCCGACGTCGAGTGCGTGGCGTCCGGTGCCGATCCGTAGCGATCTACTACGCTCTGCGAGGTCCGTCGTATCCGTGTGTTCCCGCCACCCGGCGCCGACGAGCCCGTGGAGTCTCCTACTGATTGGTAACGGCCGCGGCCCGTTGGCGTCCGGTCAGTCGTCGAAGAGCTGGGCGACGGAGACCTTGACCCGGTCGTAGCTGTCGACGACCAGGTACCAATAGTCGTCGTAGGGCACCCGCAGGACGATGGGGCTGACGTCGTAGAAGCCGCCGTGGTACTGGTACTCCTCCTCATCGAGGTACGCCTGGTATTCCTCGCTGTCCATGAGGCAGACCCTGCCGGGCTACGGGCCCGCGAAGGTCGCGGCGATGATGGCCCATCTGTGGCATCGATGAAAAGCGCAGAGTCGGTGGGTTGGGAGAGCAGCAGCGGCAGCGGTTGCTGCTGGCGGTCGAGGGCTGATTGATGTCCCGGAGCCGTGCAGCGTTGGGCAGGACACGCTGCCTGTAGGTGCGTTCATCGGCGAGCGTAGTCGGGGGCGTGCTCCGGGCGCGGGCCGTAGGCGATGAGCCGGGACGGGAGTTTCTTGAATGCGGGGAAGTGGCGTGCCAGGAAGACCAGCGGCCTGGGCGGTCGGGCGCCTTTGCTGGCGAAGGCGGGGACGAACATGGTGCGGTGCAGCATGCGTTGGACGGCCTGGACGATGGCGGTCGGCCGCCATCTGCGCTGTTGAACCTTGGCCAGGTCGGCGGTGGTGACCTGGTGGCGCCGTAGGGGTTCGGCCAGGATCGTCGCGGCCGCCACGGCGTCCTGGATGGCGAGGTTGATGCCCATCCCTCCGGCGGGGGACATGGCGTGCGCGGCGTCGCCGATGAGCAGGGCGCCGTCGGCGTACCAGCGGTTCAGCCGGTTCAGCCGCACATCGAGCCGGTGCAGGTCGTCCATACCGGCGATGTGCTCCACGCGGTCGGCGTACTGCGGAAGGAGGTCGGCGACGCGCTCGCGGAAGCGTTCGACGCCTTCGGCACGCAGGCGAGCGTCGGCGCCTTTGGCGGTGAAGTAGGCGATCTGGTAGTAGTCCTCGCGGGTGAAGCTGAGCGCGATCTGGTCGCCTTTGAACTCGCCGACGAGTCTGGCGATCTCGTCCTGTTCCCTGGCGTGTCTGGGTAGCCGGAACCACCACGTGTCGAACGGAACCGGGTACTCCTTGGGCGTCAGGCCCAGCTCCTGGCGGACGGTCGAGTGGCGGCCGTCGGCGGCCACGGTGAGCTGCGCGCGAATCTCGCCTTCGGCGCCCTCCCGGGTGCGGTAGCGGACGCCTGCGACTTTGCCGTTCTCCTGTATCAGGCCGGTGACGGCGGTGTTCATCCGCAAGGTGAAGGTCGGCTCGCCGGCCGCCGCGGCGGCCAGGAAGTTGAGCAGGTCCCACTGCGGGATCATCGCGATGTAGTTGTACGGCGCGGGCAAACCGGCGAAGTCGCTGAGTGTGATCCGGCTGCCGTCCGGGAGCGGCGCCTGCAGATCGCCCAACCGGCTCTGCGGCAGTCGGCGGAACTCTTTGCCCAGGCCGAGCTCGTCCATCAGCCGGACGGTCGAGGCGTGCACGGTGTCCCCGCGGAAGTCGCGCAGGAAGTCGCCGTGTTTCTCCAAGACGGTGACGGCGATCCCGGCGCGGGCCAGGATCAGGCCCAGCATCATGCCCGCGGGCCCGCCGCCGGCCACGACCACATCCGTCGTCATGGTGAACTCCTTTCGTTCGATCATGGGCTTTTCCGTTCCGGGCGGGCGAACGCGGGGGCGTGCTCGGGGCGGGGCCCGAAGCCGACGAAGCGGGCGGGGATCTTGCGGAACCCGGGGATCACGCGGCTGAGGAAGAGCATGGATTTCGGCGGCCCGGAGCGTTTGCCCGCGAACTGCTTCTCGAACATGACCCGCTGCAACAGCCGCTGACCGTTCTGCACGATCACGGTGGGCCGGTACCTGCGCCGTTGCACGGCCGCGAGATCCGCGAGGGTGACGGCGTGCCGGCGTAACGGCCCGGCCAGGATGGTGCCGGCGGCGACCGCGTCCTGGATGGCCAGGTTGATGCCCACCCCGCCGGCCGGGGACATGGCGTGCGCGGCGTCGCCGATGAGCAGCAGCCCATCGAGGTACCAGCGGTCGAGCCGGTTCAGCCGGACGTCGAGCACATGCACGTCGTCCATGCTCGCCAGCCCGCCCACCCGGTCGGCGAAGTCCGGGCGCAGGTGGGCGATGCGCTCGCGGAACCGCTCTATCCCCTCGGCCCGCAGCCGCGCGTCGGAGCCCTTGGCGGTGAAGTACGCCACCTGGTAGTAGTCGTCGCGGGCCAGCGAGATCAGCGCCTCGGGGCCCCGCGCGACCGGTGTCACGGTGGCGGGCTCCTCCCGCTCGCCGGCCGGCCTGGGCAGGCGGAACCACCAGACGTCGAACGGCACGCGGAACTCCTTGGGCACCAGGCCCGCGTCGCGGCGCAACGTGGAGTGCCTGCCGTCGCAGGCGATCGTCAGCTCGGCGCGGATGCGCCCGTCGCGGCCGTCCGCCGTGCGATACCGGACCCCGGTGACCTTCTCGCCGTCGCGCAGCAGCGCGGTCGCCTCGGTGTTCATGCGCAGGGTGAACCCGGGCTCCTCGCTGGCCGCCTTGGCGAGGAAGGACAGCAGATCCCACTGCGGCACCATCGCGATGTAGTTGTACGGCTCCGGCAGCGCCTCGAAGTCGCCCAAGGTCACCATGCTCCCGTCGGGCGCGGGCAGCGCCAGGTTGCCCAGGCGGCTCTGCGGCAGGGCGCGAAAGCCGTCGCCGAGGCCGAGCTCGTCCATGAGCCGGACGGTGGCGGGATGCACGGTGTCCCCGCGGAAGTCGCGCAGGAAGTCGCCGTGTTTCTCCAGGACGGTGACCTCGATGCCGGCTCGGGCCAGCAGCAGGCCCAGCATCATGCCGGCCGGGCCGCCGCCGCACACCAAGACGCCGGTGCTCTCATTGACTGTCATGACCGTTCCTTCCGGCGAAGTCCGTACTGGCTGAACAGGGCGATGACCACCAGGCGCAGGGCCACGTTGGCCCAGATCGCGGGGTCGGCCGCGGCGCGGGCGAACGCGTACGCCTCGACCGCGGCAGTACAGGCGTGGAACACGATCACGGTCCACGTGAGGAGACGCGCCGCTTCGGGGCCCCGCAGGCTTGTGCCGGCTAACGACAGGAACGCCACGGCCAGTTCGGCGGCCCCCAGGAGGTAGCACACGAGGTAGGCATCCGGCGTGACGCGCACGCCGACCGCGCCGGGGATCAGGCCGGGCGCGGCGATGAGCACCACCCCCGCAGCGAAAGTGACCAAGGCGTGGAGGGTGAGCAGGATGCGGAGGTTCACCTCGGTTCCCGCAGGCGGCTGAGGGCGGCTTGCCGGTCGTTGAGGCGCGGGTAGGGCTCGTCCGGTACGGGCACGCCGAGGAAGTCGCACAACGGCTCCCAGCCCTGACCGGTCTCGTAGATCAGGACGCGGTCCGCGGGGAGCGCCCCGGTGACGTCGGCGGTGTGCCGCCGGAACATCTCCACGGCGTGGCTCTCCTCAGGCATCGGGTCGGCCGGTGTCGTGCCGAAGGCGTCGCGCCAGATGTGGTCCAGCAGCGGTCGCATGCCGGTGGCCACGGGCTGGAATTCGGCAGGCGCCGCGCCGGGGTCGTGCAGCAGCGCGAAGACAGTGTCGCGGAGGCTGGCGTACCAGGCGTGGGGGTCGCGCACGGTGAGGATGACCTTGGCGTCGGGGTAGGCCTGCGCGAGCGGGCGCCAGAAGTGGGCGCTCGGCCAGTCCACCGCGGCCCGGTAGCCCCGCAGCACGCCGGTCCAGTCGACGGGCCCGTTCAGGGCCTGGCGCCATCGCTGCGCCCGCTCGGGATGGGCGGCGATGTCCTGCATGTGGTGGCAGGGAGCGAAGCCGAGCCGCTCCAGCGCCGCCTTCAAGGACGTGGTGCCGGTACGGGGCAGTCCCGCGCCGATCACATCGATCATGGTCGCTCCTTGGAAATTCACCGTTCGATGAAACTGTATTGGAGACGATACACAGATGAGGTTCAGATAGGAAGCAGTACCATTGGACGCCGTGGACAAAGCTCTGGTGGATGCCGCGCTGGCGGCCGCCGCACAGCTCGGCAAGGACGTGGCCGAAGTACCGCTGAGTGCGATCGCCGCAGCGGCGGGCATCTCCCGCAGCACCCTGCTGAGGAGGCTAGGCGGCTCCCGGACGCTGCTGGACGAGGCGGTCCGGCGGACCGGCGTCGATCCCGGCGGACGGCCACCGGTCCGCGAGCGGGCGATCGAGGCGGCGGCCGTGCTGATCACGCGCGACGGACTCGGCGCGGTCACGATGGACGCCGTCGCGGCGGCCGCGCAGTGCTCGCCGACCAGCCTGCATGCCATCTTCGGCGGCCGCGACGGCCTGCTGGCCGCCATGTTCGACCGCTACGTGCCGGTGCCCAGCCTGGAGATGCTGGCCGCCGGCTCCCCGCACTCGATCGAGGAGACCGTCCACGCCGTCTACGGCGCGCTGGTCGAGGCGTTCTCGCGGGAGCCGCGAGTGCTGCCGGCCATCTTCGGTGACCTGTTCAGCCGCCCCGACGGCACGGCCGCCCGGATGCTGAAGGCCAACCTGCCGAGGATGTTCGCCAGCCTCGGCACCCTGCTGACCTCACAGATCCAGGCCGGACGGCTGCGGCCGATACCGCTGCCGCTGCTCATTCAGCTCATGGTCGGCCCGCTGGCCGGGCACATGCTGCTCCGCCCCGCGCTGCGGGAGGCGCTGGGCGACGACGTGCTGCCGCCGGTGGAGGAGGTCTCACGGACATTCGCCGAGGCGTTCCTCCGCGCCGCCGCCCGCTGACGCAGGACCCGCTCAACATCGGCCCGGATGAACGCCGCATCCTCTGATTCCGCCACCGGGCAAGAATCGCCTGCTCAAGACCCACCGTCAGCAGATGTGACAGTAACCCCGGTTTGCCGTACCGCTACTACTGACAGGCCAAGCTACCCGGCGGCCGAGCAGGTCTTCGGCACCCTGATGCCGCACCGCCGGCCCGCGACTACGAGACCCGATCGGCCGGCTCCGAGTCGATGATCTATTGGTCGATGACCGACGACATGACCCGCCGCTTGACCGGAACGGCCACCCCGACCTGGCGCGATCCCGCACCAGGCGGTCACTTCGGGGCGTCACCCGTAGGGCGGATCGAGCGCCTGATGGCCGGCCGGACGGTGGTGATGGTGGCCCACCGGATGCGGACGGTCCAGCGCGCCGACCGCATCGCCTTCCTGGACGGTGGCCGGGTCGTCGAGGAGGGCGATCACGAGGAGCTGGTACGCCGCGGCGGCCGCTACGCCGATTTCCTCCACGTTGGTGCGGTAAGCTCCCGGTAGTAGCTAGCCAAATTTGGCTAGCTAAGTTCGGGAGGGTTCGATGAAGCCGGTACGGCTGCTGGTCCTGGGCGCGCTGCGCAGGCGCGGGCGCGCCCACGGCTACCAGGTCCGCGCGGATCTGGAGTCGTGGGGCGCGCACGAGTGGTCGACCGCCACCTCGGGCTCGGTCTATCACGCGCTCAAGAGCATGGCCGGCCAGGGCCTGCTGGTGACGCACGAGACGGTCGCCTCCGAGGCCGGGGGGCCGCCGCGGATCGAGTACGAGCTGACCCAGGAGGGCGAGCGGGAGTACCTCGACCTGCTGGGTCAGGCGCTGGCCGACCGCGAGCCGAGCCTGGACGTGCTGGGCGCCGCTGTCGGCCTCATCGAGGACCTTCCCCGGGAGCGGGCCCTGGAGTTGCTGCGCGAGCGGGCCCGCGCCATGCGCGAGTGGCGCGCGAGCATCACCGCGTACCTGCCCGAGGGCACGGATCTGGCGACCTGGGGCCCGGTGGGCGAGGTGCTGTCCCTGTGGCTGAGCACCGCCGACGCCGGCGCCCAGTGGACCGACCGGATGATCCGCCGCCTGGAAGAGGGCGCGTTCACCATGGCCGGCGAATAGGAGTTCCCCCGATGGCCAACGAGATCGCCATACCGCTGCTTCCCTGCCGCTCCATCGACGAGATGGTCGACTTCTACACGATGCTCGGTTTCCGCCGGATCTACTACCAGGTTCGGCCGAACCCGTACGTGTTGCTCAAGCGCGAGGATCTCCAGCTGGGCTTCTTCGGCATGCCGGAGGCGTTCAAGCCCGAAGACTCCTACGGGACCTGCGTGATCGTCGTGCCGGACACCGGAGAGCTGTTCGAGGCGTTCGCCGCGGGCATGCGCGCGGCGCACGGCAAGCTCCTGGTCTCCGGCATCCCCCGGATGACCCGGCCACGCAGGCGGAAGAACGACGGCGACCACTCCGGCTTCGCTGTCATCGACCCCGGCGGCAACTGGATCCGCTTCATGGCCGCCCGCCCCCTGCCGGAGAAGGAGGCGGCCACGAGCAGGCTCACCGCCTCGCTGAACCGGGCGGTCGTGATGGGCGACTCCCACGGCAAGCACGAGCGGGCGGCCGAGATCCTGGACGGCGCCCTGGAGCGGGACAAGGACACCGCGTCGGCGGCCGAGCTGCTGGAGGCGCTGGTCTACCGGGCCGAGCTCGCCGTCCGCGCCAAGGACCACGCCGCCGCCGGGCACGCCCTGGCCCAGGCGCGCGCCCTCACCCTGACCGAGGCAGAACGCGAGCAGCTCGCCCAGCCCCTGGCGGCCATCGACGACCTCGAGGCCGTGCTAGGTGTCTGACCGGGTACGGCGCTTGCGCGGGGCCGCCGAGCGGGGCGGCTGCGCGCGCATGTGGAACACCGTTTCATAGGCCGGTGCAAACGGCGTGCCTTCTGAAACGATCCCATGAAACACTTCCGAGGTGAGCGACGACGACTTCCGGCGCGTGGAAGCCCATGACTGCCCGATGACCTCCTGCTCCGCCCCAGCCGGATCGCCTTGCCGGACCGGCAAGGGCAAGGTTGCCGTCCAGTACCACACCGCCCGCTTCCGGCTCGTCCCCTCCTTGGCCAAGACGCTCAGCGTGGCCACTCCACCCGTGCGCAAGCCAGGCTCGCTCTGGGTCGAGTTGCCCCGCCCCCCTGCGGCTGGTGCCGAACCGGCGGGACGCATGCGGATCGGCTACGCCCGCGCCTCCACCGTGCGCCAGTCTCTGGACACCCAGCTGGATGCGCTCAAGGCCGCACGCGTCGCCCGCGTCTTCGCCGAGAAGATCTCCACCCGTGCCGTCGTCCGCCCCGAACTCGAGCGGGCCGTCGCCCTGGCGGCGGAGATGCGGGCCTCCGGTCTGGCGGTCACCCTGGTGGTGCACGAGCACAAGCGGCTGGGGCGCGGCATCGAACTGGCCGCCTTGGCCGAACAACTGCGCGCGGCGGATATCGGCCTGGAGTTCCTATCTGGCGAGCTGCAAGGCAGCTACGACCCGACCGGGATCGTCTTCACCGTGCTGGCCGCGCTGTCGGGGATGGAGCGCGAGTACATCCGCGACCGCACCCTGGAAGGCCACGAGTCGGCCCGCACCCGGGGCAAGACCATCGGCGGCGCCACCGTCACCGACGAGGCCATGCTGTCCATGGCCCTGCACCTGCGCGGCCAGAACCTCAGCCTGCGCGACATCGCCGCCCGGCTCGTGATCACCAGGGGCAAGAAGAAGGGCCAGCACCCCTCCCCGGCCACCGTGCTGCGTATGCTTCGCGAACACGACGAGATAGCTAGAGCTTCTGCCGTACAAGGGTCATGACCTGGGCGATGGCGCTCGTGGCCTCGCTGATCGAGTGCCTGGTGCGCCACTTGACAGCTGAGCACACCTAGCGCAGCTCGCGTTTGAGGATCTTGCCGGTCGCCGTCATCGGCAGGCGCTCGCGGAACTCGATGATCCGCGGGTACTTGTAGGCCGCCATGTTCTCCTTGCACCAGGCGATGAGCTCGTCCTCGCTCGCCGTCGCGCCGGGCGACGGGATGATGTAGGCCTTGATCTCCTCGCCGTGCGAGTCGTGGGGCACGCCGACCACCGCCACCAGCGAGACCGCCGGGTGCGTCATCAGCACCTCCTCCAGCTCGCGCGGGTAGACGTTGAAGCCGCCACGGATGATCATGTCCTTGGTGCGGTCGATGATGGCGTAGTAGCCGTCCTCGTCGCGCGTGGCGATGTCGCCGGTGCGGAACCAGCCGTCCCGCATGACCTCCGCGGTGGCCTCCGGCCGCCCGTGGTAGCCCTTCATGACGTTGTGCCCGCGGATGGCGATCTCGCCGGGACCCTCGCCCTCGATGGTGTTCCAGCCGTCGTCCACCAGCCGCATCTGCACGCCCCAGATGGGGAAGCCGACGGTGCCGGGTTTGGTGGGCCGCCCGAGCTGGTTGAAGCAGGCCACAGGGGAGGTCTCCGACAGGCCGTAGCCCTCCAGGATCGGGACGCCGAAGGTGGCCTGGAAGTCCTTGAGCACCTCGACCGGGCAGGAGGCCCCGCCCGCCACCGCCACCCGCAGCGTCGAGGGCACCTCGGCGACGTCGGCGTGGACCTTCGACAGCATCGCCCAGAACATCGTCGGCACCCCGGCGAACATGGTCACCCTCTCCCTCCGCATGAGCTCCAGCGCCTCGCCGGCCTCGAATCGCGGCTGCAGCACGAGGGTGGCGCGGCGACGCACGCTCACGCACATGACCGGGATCTGGCCGAAGGAGTGGAAGAGCGGCAGCACGGCGAGTGAGACATCCCCGTCGGGGTCGGCGGGGAACATCTCGTCGCTGACCATGGTGTTGGTCAGTATGTTCATGTGGGTCAGCTCGGCGCCCTTGGGCTGACCGGTGGTCCCCGAGGTGTACAGGATGACCGCGGTGTCGTCCGGCCCGGTCTGCACCGTCTCGAACTCCCCGGACATGCCGTCCAGCGCCGCCCAGAACGACTCGCCGTGCGCCGACTCGGTGGCCAGCGGCGTGGCGGGCAGGACGAGGAAGAGCTCGCAGCCCTCGACGGCGTCGAAGGCCTCCCGCCCGCGCGCGCCCATGGGCACCTCGGGGGAGCCCTCGAAACAGAACAACGCCCTGGCGTCGCTGTCGGCCAGGTGGTAGGCGATCTCGCGCGGCTGCAGCAGCACGTTGAGCGGGACCACGGTCGCTCCGGCCTTGAGGATGCCGAAGTAGACGAAGGGGAAGTAGGGCAGGTTCGGGCAGAGCAGCGCGACCTTGTCGCCCTTGCCGATCCCTCGGGCCACCAGGAGGTTGGCCACCTGGTTCGCGACGGAGTTCACCATGGAGTACGGCAGGCGCAGGTCGCCGAAGACCACCGCCGTGCGGTCTGGAGCATGGCGGGCGCTGTCTTCCAGAATGATCGACAGATTGAGCATCGCGGTCCTTTCCTCGGAGTTCGAACCAAGGATGCGGTGCCGATGAGGTCAGGGCTTGTACGAACGTGTCGTTTCAGGCAGCCAGTCGATGGCGGCGGCCAGCGTGGAGGGCGCGGTCCCGAAGTTGTGCCTGAAGACTCGGGTGAAGTGCGACCCGTCGGTGAATCCCGCGCTGTGGGCTGCGCTCGTCAACGTCTCTCCTGCGGCGACCAGCCTGATCGCATGCTGAATGCGCTGCCAGCGCACATAGGGCCGCAGCGGAATCCCGACGTGCGCGCTGAACAGATGCGCCAGCCGGCTTGGAGACAGGTGCACCGCCGCTGCGACCTCGCCGAGACGCACCGGCCCCCTGACCAGGAGAGTGGGGACCACGGCGAGCGCCATCTCCACCGCCGGGTGCATCGAGATTGCTCCGGCGGCACGGTGGCCCGTCCAGTCTTCGACGATCTTCAGGGCGGCCGCGGCCTCGGCGGAGTGTTCATGGCCGTCCAGGGGTCGCGTGAACGTGAGCGGCGCCGCCACCTCGCGGTGTCCCGGGCTCACGCCGGCGTGGGGGAGGAGGGGGAAGGGCGGACCCCAGGTCGAGGAGTTGACCCCCGCACCCGAATTGGCGAGAAGGGAACGGCCTGGCGAGCTGCCGGGTTCGAGCTGAGCCAGCAGGGCCCCGCGAGCTCCCGTCAGGATGGTGTGGCCGGTGTCGGGGGGAATGACCGCGATCCGGGTGGTCAGCCGCCGGCCATGGGCGTCGGCCATGGTGAAGGGCTCGGGGGAGACGATCAGGTGGACCGCATGGTGGGCGTGCAGCTGGTTCGTACCGATGGTTCCGCCGTACAGCAGGAGACCGGGGCGGAGTAAGCACCAGCCGCGCCAGCGATGCGACACCACGCCCTCCTCCGGATGGTCTGTCTATGACTCTCAATCGTCGTGGCGGAAGCCCCTTTCGTGAAGGTGCTGATCTTCGGACGCGACCCGCGCGAGACCCGCACCGTCTTCAACCTTCCTGCCGCATCACCAAGTTTCGGGCCACCCGTGACCGAGACGGCCGCTGGATCGGCGGATTCGCCGGCCGGTGGATCGAGGAGCACGGGGTGTCAGGCTTCGCCCTCTTCGCCGACGACGCCTCGTGCCGGCTGTAAGCGAGGCGACCGCGCGGTCGCTGGACTCTCCCCCAGGGGCAGACCCCACAGTGGGTGGCACATCCACGGAGGAGCATTGATGAAGAAACTTCATAAAGACCTTTATGCCGCCAAGTCCAACCCGGCCTTCCTGGACCTGGCCCCGCTTCCGTACCTCATGATCGACGGCCGGGGCGAACCGGCGGGTGACGCGTACACCGACGCCGTAGCGGCCCTCTACGGCGTCGCGTACGCCGTCCGCGCCCTCCTCAAGCCCACCACGGCCTACAGCGTCGCCCCCCTGGAAGGCCTCTGGTACACCCTCCCCGGTGAGCCCCGCTCGTCGTGGACCTGGACGATGATGCTCCTCCAGCCTGCTGAGGCGACATCCGCTGTCGTCGCCGAGGCCCTGGCCGTCACCCGCAAGAAGAAGCCGGACCTCCCGGTCGACTCGGTTCGCCTCGACCTCCTCGACGAGGGCCGCAGCGTCCAGATCCTGCACGTCGGTCCGTACGCCACCGAACCCGAGACCGTGGGAAGGTTGATGGCCTTCGCCCACACCCACGGCGTCGCCCCGGCCGGAGCCCACCACGAGATCTACCTCTCCGACCCGCGCCGCGTGGCCCCGGAGGCCATGAAGACCATCATCCGCTACCCGGTGGCCCCGCCCCCTGCGTGATCACGTCGTGTCGCACGGAGGAGCGGTGCCGCAGGTGAACCGGCCCGGGTTTCGACGAAAGGGGGCAGCAACTCGCGAACCGCCCTCTCGGATCATCACGACGTCCGGTGTGCAGGCCGGCGCACTGCCCTCCGCCGCTTTGACACCCGGGGGGCGTCAAAGGCGCCGTCGTCTACCGTGCGGGCCTGGACGTCGCCGCGATTCATCAGTGGCTGCACGATGGTTCGCAAGAAAGCCCCTAGCGGGACCGGAGCGACTCCAGAGTGCTGTGCGCCGTGGCGAGAAGGACGTTCCGCTCCCTGTGCACCCGGCCCAGCACCTGCAAGCCGTAATAAGAGCTCTGCACCTGGCGGGCGAGGGTGCGCGGGTCGTTGTCCGTGCGGATCTCGCCCGCGGCCTGGCCCGCGGCCACGACCGTGCAGATCGCGTCCTCGACGCGGTCGAAGGTGCGCCGCACCACCTTCGTGACGTCCGGGTCCAGCGTCGCCACCTCGATTGCCGCGTTGATCGCGAAGCACCCGCGGAGGTCGTTGCCTTCCGCGGCCACGTCGGCGTCGATGGCGTGCGCCATCAGGGCGCGCAGCCGGTCCACGGAGGACCCCGGCCCGGACAGGAGCTCCAGTTGTTCTGCGGTGGCGGTCTCGTAGTAGCGCTCCAGGGCACGTAGATAGATCTGTCGCTTGCCGCCGAAGGTGTTGTAGAGGCTGGACGGCCCGAGGCCGGTGCTCTCGCACAGGTCGCGGGTGGAGGTCCCCTCGTACCCCTGGCGCCAGAAGGTGTCCATGGCCGCGCCGATGACGCGGTCCTCGTCGAACTGCCGTGGCCTGGCCATGAGCCCAATCTAACGGTTTTGGAACGTTCGTACAAAACTCGGTCGCGGCTTCGGGTTCAGCCCACGGCGCCGATCGCCTCGATCTCGATCAGCCATGCGGGGTCGGCGAGCGCGGCTACCTGGACGAAGGACTCGGCAGGGAAGGGGGCGGCGTACGACTCCTCACGCACCGCCGCGTAGAGGGCCTGGTGCGCGATGTCCGTGACGAAGACGGTGACCTTGACCAGGCGGTCGAGGCCGGATCCGGCGTGCCTGAGGACGGTGCCGACATGAGCCATGGCTTGGCGGGCCTGTGCCGCGAAGTCCCCGGGCGCGACGGTCTCACCGTTCTCGTCGACCGGCGCCTGGCCCGAGGTGAAGACCAGGTCGCCGATGCGTATGCCGAGCGAGATGCGGGTCGGGGCGTACCAGTCGGAGTCGGCGGTGACGCGGGTGGGAGCGGGGGTGGCCGGCTGGGACATGGGGGAGTCCTCTTTCTCGGTGCTTCTTCAGGCTTCGTGTGAAGTGCGAAGGGGGAGGCCGGGTCGTGGAGGGGGCGTCATACCGCGGCGCGCGGGCGGGAAGTCGGGGGCGCGGTAGGCGCGGAGTGTGTCCGCCGCAGCCTTACCGCCCACAGGACGCCCGCGAATCCGGCGGCGGAGAGTCCTGCCCCGACCCAGGCCACGGAGGCGTAGCCGAGCCCCGCGTCGATGGCGAGGCCGCCGAGGAAGGGGGCCAGGGTGTTGCCGACGTTGAAGGCCGCGGTGTTGGTGGCGCCGACGAGGGTGGGGGCTTCGGGCGCGAGCGTGAACACCCGTGACTGAAGGGCGGGGTTGGTGACGTACCCGGCGATGCCGAGCAGGAAGACCAGGGCGATCACGGCGGCCGTGGTGTGCGCGGCCAGGGCGAGCAGCACGGAGACCCCCGCGAGGGCGCCGAGTCCCCAGGCGAGGGTGGGCAGGGGGTGGGCGTGCGCGGTACGCCCGCCGATGACGAGGCCGATCAGGCCCCCGACGCCGAACAGGGCGAGCAGTGCGGGCACCCAGGCCTCGGACACCCCGCTCACCTCGGTCAGCAGCGGCGCCAGATAGCTGAAGGTCACGATGACCGCGCCGAAGGTGAAGGCCGTGATGGCGTACGAGAGCCAGAGCTCCGGTCGCGCCATGCCGCGCAGTTCGGTCCTGACCGAGCGGGGCGCAGCGCCGCCCTCGGCTCCCCGGTCGGCCGCGACGGCGACGAGCGTGCACACCAGGCTGACCACCGTCGCGGCGGCCACCGCCCAGAACGCGGCGCGCCAACTGGCGTGCTGGCTCAGGACGGTGCCCGCGGGGACGCCCACGATCGTCGCCAGGGTGAGACCGCCCGCGACGACCGCGACCGCTCGGCTCTTGGCCTTGTCCGGCACAAGCGCGACGGCGGCGGCCACGGCCACGCCCCAGAACCCCGCGTACGCCAGCGCGCTGATGACGCGGGTCGCGAAGAGCATGGTGTAGCCGGGGGCGAGTGCGCCCGCGACGTGCGCCGCCACGAAGACCGCCTGCAGCCAGACGAGCGCCGTGCGGTGCGGCAGGCGCAGGGTGGCGACGGCGAGCAGGGGCGCCCCCACGACCATGCCGATCGCGAAGGCCGAGATGAGCAGGCCGGCTTGGGGGATGGAGACCCCCAGGTCCGCGGCCATTCCCGGGAGCAACCCGGAGAGCATGAACTCCGAGGTTCCTTGGGTGAAGATGCCCAGCCCCAGTATGTACACCGCGAGCGGCATGGGGTTACCTCCCAGCTTGACATCCGAGCACGCCCCCGATTTTTGGAGCATGCGCTTCAAAAATGGGCGGTGGCGATCTGCCCCGCCGTGCAGGACGTTAGCACATTTTGAAGCGATCGATTCAAAACCAAGGTCTGGGCATCCCGCCGAGTGGCGGAGGGGCGTCACCCTCGAGATCATCCGCCATCCGTCGCGCATCCCGCCCGCGGCGCGCACCGATCGGCGCTCATCCGCACGCCATCGGGGCCCTATCCTCCTGCCATGGAGGCACTGGCAGAACGGCTGTCGCACCTGGATCCGCACATCGAGGGCGCGATTCGCGTCGTCGCGTTCTACGACACGCTGATGCGCCGACGGGTGGATCTGCCGGCGCTCGCCCGCGCCTCGGCGGGTCTGGCCGAGTGCGTGGCCGGGATCCGGCTGTCCGGCACGGGGCGGGTGATCCGCATGGCGCCTGACGGCCGGGAGGCGTCCGCCCCACCGTCACCCGCGTCCACCACGGCGCCGATCACACTCGATGAGGAGAAGATCGGCACGGTGTGGCTGGAACGGCCCTGCCCGCCGAGTCCGCTCGACGAGGTGCTGCTGGAGCGGCTCGCCATCGCCGCCGCGGCGGTCGTCGAGCGTTACGGCCCTGCTCGTACCACGATGGCCGATCCCGCCCTGGTCGAACTGGTGATCAGCGCCGACAGTGACGAGGCGGCCAGAGCCAGGGCGCTACGGCTCCTGGGATTCGCCGCCGACCTGCCGGTCCGTGTCCTCGCCGTACGGTCGCGGCTCCCGCTCGACCAGATCGGCGGCCTGGTCTGCCCGGCCCGGCAGGTGAAGGCGGCGCCGCTCGCCGACGTTGGCGTCATCCTGGCCACCACCGTGGACCTGGCCCGGTTTCCAGCGGGTGTCCGCGCGGGCGTCGGCGCCGCCGGAAGCCCTGACCGATCCTGGCGGCAGGCCCGCACCGCCCTCCGCTTCACCACCCCGCGCCGGCCGGTCGTCCACCACGACGACCTGGGCGCGCTGGCGCTCCTGGCCGAGATCCCCCAGGACGCCGTGCGGGACAACGCCGACGTGGCCGCGATCGCCCGCATGGCCGGAAACCCGGACGATCTGGAGACCCTCGACGCCTACTGCGCCACCGGCTCCCTGCGACAGGCCGCCGACCTTCTCCACCTGCACCACAGCAGCGTGGCCCGCCGGCTCGACCAGTTCGAGAAGACCCTGGGCATCGACCTGACCGAGCCCACCGGACTGACACGGGCCAGGATCGCCCTCGCCGCGTGGCGGCTGCTCAACGGCTGAGGCGGAACGTCAGGGGGCGCGAATCGACCGCTACCCACGTGCGTCGTGCCGGCTGCGAGCACGACCGCAGCCGGAAAGCCGAACGAAGTCGATCACCCGGACGCTCGTCAGCCCCGCGAAGCGACGTAGATGGAGATCGAGCCGGTCATCGTTGGGATGACCTCTGCCTCGCGTACGTCGCCGAACCCTGCCGCGGTCATCAGCCTGGGCAGAACACCCTCCGCGTTGGGCTGAGTGTCCTGCAGTCCGTCGGCCAGTTGCACAGTGCAGAACGCCAGGCGCATCAGCGTGGTTCGCTGCAGGCCGTAGTCAGCGATCACGAGCTTGCCGCCTGGCCGCAGTACGGCGTGCATAGAGGTGAGGATCGAACGCTTCATCGGAAGCGGGCACTGGTGGAGGACGAGGCTCGACACCACCGTGTCGGCCGAGCCCGGACCCAGGAGCTCGATCAGCGCGTCGCCCATGCCGAGCCGCCATTGCGGGGCCGTCGCGTCGGCGTCGCTCTTACGCCGCGCCAGCGCCAGCGTTTCCGGGTCGGGGTCGACACCGATGATCCGTGCCTGCGGTTCGAGGCGGTGGAGCAGCACCGCCTGTGAGCCGGTGCCGCAGCCGACGTCCACGATCGTGTCGTCGGGCCGCGGTGCCACGTGCATGGCGACCAGGCTGCGCCACAGCCGCTCGCGCGTCAGGACGAGCACCGGGTCGTACAGGCGTGTGCGGCCCAGGCGGCCCAGGGCTGGGGTGAAGGTTGGTTGAGACATGAGCACAGTCTCGATCGGCCGCTGCTCTGTGGGCTTGAACAAAAACGCTCGGACTTCGAGGGCCTCAGAAGGCGGAGGCTCGCGAAGTCCGTGCAGGCTCGGACCACCTGAGTGGCGGTCGGCCAGACTTGTCGTTCACCCCTTTCACGCCGCCGAGAGGCGGGTGACGTCCTCGTCGCGGCGCTGCGGCTGCGCGGCCGTGCCCAAGCCGGCCCCGCCCGTGAACGCCGGTGGCCCTTCGGCCGCTGAGACGGTCGAGAGCCGTCAAGGTGAGGACCGCGGCCTCACGCGCGGAACGTCCGGCGGTAGGCGTCCGGCGGCACGCCGATCGTGCGGTGGAAGTGGCGTCGCAATGTCGTCGCCGTGCCCATGCCCGCGGCCGAGGCGATGGTGTCGATGCTGTCGTCCGTGGTCTCCAGCAGCTCCTGGGCGCGGCGGATGCGCTGCGCCAGCAGCCACTGCAGCGGGGTGGTGCCGGCCACCGAGCGGAAGTGGCGGGCCAGGTGGCGCGAGCTCATGTTCGCGTGGCGGGCCAGGTCCTCCACGGTGAGCGGCTGGTCCAGCCGCCGCATCACCCAGGTGAGCAGCTCGGCCAGGGGATGGCCGTCCTGGGCGGGCACCGGCGTGGTGACGAACTGGGCCTGGCCACCGGCCCGGTGAGGCGGCACGACCAGGCGGCGGGCGACCACGTTGGCGACCGCCGAGCCGTGGTCGCGGCGGACCAGATGCAGGCACAGATCCATCGCCGCGGCCTTGCCGGCAGACGTGAGCACGCTGCCGTTGTCGACGTAGAGCACGTCCGGGTCGACCTCCACCCGGGGATAGCGCGCGGCCAGGTCCTCGGTGTGGGCCCAGTGCGTGGTCGCGCGCAGCCCGTCCAGCAGGCCGGCGGCGGCGAGCACGAACGCGCCCGTGCACAGGGAGACCACCCGCGCGCCTGACTCGTGGGCCGCGCGCACCGCCTCGACCAGGTCGGCCGGCGGGTCCTCGTCGACGTCCGCCAAGGCGGGGACGATCACGGTGTCGGCGTGCGCCAGCCGGGCGAGCCCGCAGTCCGGCTCTACCAGGAACCGGCCGGCCCGGACGGCGTGCGTGCCGCACACGCTGACGTCGTACCAGGGGCCTGGCAGGGCGTCCGGGGCGGAGCCGAAGACCTCGTAGGCCAGGGCCAGCTCGAAGTGCAGCATCCCGTCGGTAGCGGCGACCGCGACGGAGCGTGGGACAGAACTCATGTCGGGAATTGTACGGGTCATGTCGTTCCGGACACTGGTACCGGTGCGCCAATGAGGACAGGATTTCCGCACTGAATCATTTCGAGCACACGGGAGCAGGCATGGGATCGGGTCGTAACGTGGCGGTGTTCGGCGCCTACGGGCACACCGGGAGGTTCGTGGTAGCGGAGTTGCGCGAGCGCGGTTACGTCCCGCTGCTCCTCGGTCGCGACCAGGACAAGCTGCTGGCGCTGGTGGAGGCCCACCCGGGGCTCGAGGCACGCCAGGCGTCGGTCGACGATCCGGCCTCGCTCGACCGCGCGCTGAACGGCGCGGCCGCCGTGATCAACTGTGCCG
Organism: Nonomuraea sp. bgisy101; assembly: GCF_057708945.1. Taxonomy (NCBI): domain Bacteria; kingdom Bacillati; phylum Actinomycetota; class Actinomycetes; order Streptosporangiales; family Streptosporangiaceae; genus Nonomuraea; species Nonomuraea sp. bgisy101. The sequence continues at coordinate 1,063 of NZ_JBYITD010000023.1, read as the reverse complement.
GACCCTTCGCCACGACCGCCGCCCCGTTGGTCGAGGCGGCGCTGCGCGCCGGCATCCCGTATGTCGACGTGGCGGCCGAGATCGAGGCGAACGTTGACACGTTCGCGCACTTCGCGGAGCGCGCCCGCGCCGCGGGCACCGTGGTGGTCCCGGCGATGGCCTTCTACGGCGGCCTCGGCGACCTGCTGGTCACCACGGCGATGGGCGACTGGACGGCGGCGGACGAGGCGCACATCGCCTACGGCCTGAGCAGCTGGCACCCCACCACCGGGACGCTCGCTTCGGGCGTGGTCTCGGGGCAGCGACGGAGCGGCCGCCGTGTCCGCTACACCGGCGGACGGCTGGAATACCACGATGACGCTCTGCCGACCCTGGAGTGGCCCTTCCCGGCTCCGCTCGGCCCCCAGAGCGTCATCGGAGAGTTCACCATGGCCGACGTCGTCACCATTCCCAGCCACCTGGCCGTCCCGGAGGTGCGCACCTACATGACCGCCAAGGCGGCCGCGGACCTGTCCGCTCCTGACGCCTCGGCACCGGCGGCCGTCGACGAGCGCGGCCGCTCCGCGCAGACCTTCGTCGTGGACGTCCTCGTCCGCTCCGGCGACAAGGAACGCCGCGCGGTCGCCGCGGGCCAGGACATCTACGCCATCAGCGCGCCGCTCGCGGTGGAGGCCGTCGACCGCATCCTCACCGGCCGGACCAGGACCACCGGCGTCGCCTCCGCGGGCGCGGTCTTCGACGCCCCGGACTTCCTCCGCGCCCTGTCCTCACACCTCTCGCTGCACGTCCCGCTCGACACACGCGGCTGAGCGGCGACCCGTAGCGGGATCCAGACCGTGGTCAGTGTGGTCGAAGAGCCGGACGGTCACCCGGGGGCAACCGTCCGGGCGGACAAGAAGCCGCAGCCGGCACTCTCGCGCGGCAGCGATGGCAGGAGTGCGGCGGCGCCGGGGGCCTCCGATGCGGAGCCGCACCGGCGCATCCGTCAGCGTGATCGACCTCACTGATCGGGGTGTCACATACCGGACGGATCCGGAGTCCTTTGTTCAGAGGACGAGTTTCC